>BNVF01000009.1 GCA_025997895.1 Spirochaetia bacterium | reverse complement strand
AAGTTCATTGCAGATTTTTCGTTTGCTGTACATGTCTAACCCCATTTGTTCCTCCTCGACGGGATGGAACCAGTGTAATTTGGGCTAGATTTTTAGTTTTGAGGCACACGCCCCTTTCGGCTAGATTAATTTTGAGGCAATGCGAGGCCTTGTCATAACCTTCTCCTAGATTTTACCATTCTCTTTTATTGAGAGTGCAATAGCCCTTGCAAGATATGGAGGTACTGCATTACCAACTTGTTTCATTTGTGAGCCTTTATTTCCTGTAAACCTGAAACTATCCGGAAAAGATTGAATTCGTGCTGCTTCACGAACCGTAATTGCACGGTTTAAATATGGATGTGTGAATTTTCCGGAAGAAGGAGTATCAAAACGAGTTGTAATAGTTACAGATATTTCATTTTTAACCATACGGGTCCATGTTCCACTATATATGGATTTGGTTAAATGTTCTTTTGGCAGAACTTCTTTCCCTTTATTGGGAGGAATTATTTTTAACCGCTCAATTGCTAAGGCTGAGTGATTGGTTGCTTTATGATTATATAAAGTAGTGCTGCCTTTACGCATCTGTTTTTGATAATCACTCATAGGATCATTTTTATAAGATAATACTTCAGATCCTTCGCCGGAGTTAAGGAAAGACAAGTCACTAATGGCATCCCAGACTGTGACCATATAGTTTAAGGGGGTTGGTAATACAGGAGCTTTTTCTCCAATCTTTCCTATTATTACTGCTCGTCTTCTACTTTGAGGTACCCCGTAATCAGAAGCATTAAGAATCCCCATAGCCAATGAATACCCCCGTTTTTCAAATAACCGAATAATTTCATCTTTGAAGTAGCCATTTTTTGCTGTTAATAAATTGGGAACGTTTTCCATTACAAAATAGGGTGGGTGTAAAAAAGTTACCACATTGACAAAATATTTAAAAAGAAAATTCCTCTCATCATTAATCGTTTTTCTTTGTCCTTTTTGCGAGAATCCTTGGCAAGGAGGCCCACCTATCACAACTCCAATTTTTCCAATATATTCAGAAAATGTTTTTTTAATAGGCAAGGACCTTATATCAGAAATGAGCATCTTTGTTCCCGGATGATTTAATATATATGCCTGTGCAATCGATTCGTCATATTCATTTGCAAGAATAATATTAAAACCAGCCATTTCAAAACCAAGCGACATTCCACCAACACCTGCAAAAAGGTCAATTACATTACAGGTCATATAGATGTACCTGCAATACGTTTTGACGCATTTTTAAAATACAATTTATTTATCTCTATACCAATAAATTGTCTGCCATTTTTTTTTGCGGCTACACCAGTACTACCACTTCCCATAAACGGATCAAGTATTATATCTGCTTTATTTGACAATATCTGAACGAAATAAGAAAGTAACTTTTCCGGTTTTTGGGTAGGATGAACACCATGTCGACGCTCTCCATTAGGCGTTACGGATGTTTCAATAAAATCATGCAATACTTTTCCTTCGTTATTGAAGGTTCCAGTTTTCTTGTTATAAGTAAAATATATCCATGATTCAATTGAATTTACGAAATGCAGATTCATGTTACGCGGCATAGGATTAAGTTTATGCCAGATGCCAGTTGTTTTATAATAAAGTCCATGTTTCTCTGCAATATTAATAAGTGTTTCCACTTTTATTATAGACATGAATACAATCATTGATCCGCCCTTTTTAAGGACTCGGACAGCTTCCTGAAAAAAAGCATTCATACAACGTTTCCAATCATTAAAATTCAGATCATCCCAACCGGCAGCACCAAAAAAATTCTCTCTCATTTTTTTTAAATTGGTATCTCTATCTTGCATAAATTGACCTAAGTTATAAGGAGGATCGGTCAAAATTAAATCGATGGTTTCATCCGGTATATGCTTCATACCCTTAATACAATCTTCGTTATATAAAGTGATATCAGCCATAATAATTCCTGCAAAAAGACCTAACTTTTAGGTTTTCTCAACGCGGTTCTTCACAGTACCGTTGAATCCAAAAGTTCTGGTGGAAAGAGATGCCTTTTTCAGGTTCCTATCCCCAGTTCTTCCACCTTTTTAACGCCCATTTCCCTCAATAAATACTTCTGAATCTTCCCGCTGGACGTGAGCGGGTAATTATCCACAAAGAACACGTACTTGGGAATCTTAAAGCGGCTGATTTTTCCGCGGCAGAAGTCTCGCACGTCTTCCTCGGTCATTTCAGTGCCGGGGTGCAGGATGATAAAGGCGCCCACTTCTTCGCCGTACCGCTTGCTGGCGATGCCCACCACCTGCACGTCTTTGACGCCGGGCATGGTGTACAAAAAGTCCTCAATTTCTTTGGGGTACACGTTTTCGCCGCCCCGGATGATCATATCCTTGATGCGACCCGTTACCTTAAAGAGGCCGTCTTTGTCTTTGACGCCAAGGTCGCCGGAATGGAGCCAGCCGTTTTTGTCGATGCACTGGGCGGTGGCTTCGGGCAATTTGTAGTAGCCTTTCATGGTGTTGTAGCCCCGGCAGCAGAATTCGCCGTGTTCGCCGTTGGGACATTCCTCGCCGGTGTCGGGGTTGCGTATGCTTACTTCTACGCCGGGCAGGGCGCGGCCTACGGTTTCAACTTTTGCCTCAAGGCTGTCGTCGTAGCGGGTTTGGGTCATCACCGGCGAAGACTCGGTCAGGCCGTAGCAGATGGTTACTTCATCCATGTGCATCAAATTGATAACCTGGCGCATGGCTTCGATGGGGCAGGGTGAGCCTGCCATGATGCCGGTGCGGAGGCTTGAAAGATCGAACATTTTGAACATAGGGTGGTTAAGCTCGGCGATGAACATGGTGGGGACGCCGTAGACGGCGGTGCATTTTTCTTTTTGCACGGTGGCAAGCACCAGCAATGGATCGAACCATTCCACTATGGCAGCGGTGGCGCCGTGGGTGAGTATCGCCATCATTCCCAGCACCAGGCCGAAACAGTGGAACAAAGGCACCGGCAGGCAGACAATGTCTTTTTCGCTCAGGCGCTGGTTGTCGCCTATGCCAAGGCCGTTGTTGAGTATGTTCCGGTGAGTGAGCATAACGCCTTTGGGGAAGCCCGTGGTTCCGCTGGTGTATTGCATATTCACTACGTCATTGGTATCCAGGGATGCTTCGATTTTGCGCAGTTCCGCATCGTCTGAGTGTTTGCCCAGGAGGAGGATCTCGTTAAAGCTGTACATACCCCGGTGTTTCTGCTGTCCCACATACACCACGTATTTGAGGAAGGGGAATTTTTCCGAATTGAGGTATCCCCGGGGCGCGATTTTCAGTTCCGGTACCAGTTCGTTGACCATTGAGACATAATCAGAATCCCGCCAGCCGTCAATGACGCAGAGGCAGACCATATCCGACTGCTTGAGCACATATTCCAGCTCGTGGGTTTTGTAGCCGGTATTTACTGTAACAAAGACCAGCCCCAGCCGTGCGCAGGCAAAGAGTACCGTATTCCAGTCCGGCACATTGGTTGCCCAGATGCCCACATGGTCGCCTTTTTTCAGGCCCATAGCAAGGAAGCCCCTGGCAAGTTCATCGACCCGCTTGTCAAATTCGGCGTAACTAAAACGCAGGTTGCGGTCGGCGTAAACCAGAAAATCATGATCCGGATTGGCCTGTACCTTTTCGCGTAACACATCGCTTAGAGTTTTCTCAATATATTCCATAATTATCTCACAATGATGCCAGGCGCTTACACCGGCGTATAAATAACGGCGACTATCCTGACCGGCTGAGCGTCCGCAGACAATACCCGGTGGGGAACGATAGAATCGTAATAGACCGAGTCCCCGGCTTTGAGGATGTGGGAAACAGTTCCGTATTCCAGGGAGAGACTCCCCGAAAGGACATAGATAAATTCCTCGCCTTCATGGGTGGATTTGTCCTGCACCGCGCCCGGCTCAATATCTACAACAAAGGGTTCCATGTGGCGGCTGTTTTTATCCGCGGCAAGGGCTTTGAAGCTCAACCCCTGGTGATCCTGCGGCTGCGGCGCAGCGGCGGAATCCGGTAGGCCTCGTCCTGCCTCCGGTAGGCCTCGTCTTGCCGGAGGCAAGCCGGTTACAAAGCGGACTGATGCGGAAGCTTCGCCGGCTCTGGTAATAACCGGCCCCAGTTCCTCATGATCGTCCAAAAGGGTGCCCAGCCGGACACCCAGGGCCCGGGCAATTTTGATCAGCGGGGCAAGATCGGGAATATGCCCCTCATCCTCGATTTTTACAATCAGCTCCACGGGAATGCCGCTCCGTTCGGCCAGAGTTTCCCTGCTGATTGAATACGTTTTTCGCAATTCGGCGATTCTTGCGCCAAGGGTAAGTGTTGCCATGATAAAGGCAGTGTATCATTTTGAACTTCCCCAGGCAAGATAAATTCAGTATTATTAGGGTATGAAAAGCGAATGTTCCCTGATAGTACGAACCTACGAATGTGACAGTTACGGCCATGTAAACAACGCCAATTACCTTAACTACCTGGAATTTGCGCGTTATGAACTGCTTAAGGATATCGGTTTTGATTATCCCAGGGCTGTCAAGGCAGGATACGGAGTCTATGTAGCCAGAATCGAGATTGATTACAAGAAACCGGCGGTAACTGATGAAAAACTGACCATCAAAACATGGCCGATTAAAAAAGGCGCGGTCAGCGGCATCCTGATCCAGGAAATTTGGCGTGGCGAAGATCTGCTGGTCGAGGCAAAAGTTACCTGGGCCTTTGTGGATTCCAGGGGCATACCGGCAAAAATTCCCCCCGAGTGGGATGTGCCGGGGCTGCACCCGGAAAAAAACTGAATAGTTTGCCCTAATTCACGCTGGTTTTCAGCGTCCGCTCTTTTTCAAAACGGCTGATAGCCAGCCCGATTAAACGGCTGATAAGTTCCGTATAGCCCACGCCGCTTGCTTCCCACAGCTTGGGGTACATACTGATCTTGGTGAATCCCGGCATGGTGTTGATCTCGTTCACGATCACTTCGCCGTTTTCTTTGAGGAAAAAATCCACCCGCGAAAGCCCCTCGCAGCAAAGCACCTGAAAGGTTTTTATTGCCAGCTCTTGTATCCGCTTTTTGGTCTCATCGTCAAGTTCCGCCGGAATCTTCAGGGCCGCACCTTTTTCATCCAGGTATTTTGCATCGTAGGAATAAAATTCATGGGACGAGATAATCTCGCCGGGAACCGATGCGGCCGGCTCCTCATTGCCCAATACCGCGCACTCCAACTCCCGCCCCGGGATAAATTCTTCTATAATGATCTTGGTATCGTAACGAAAAGCGTCTTTTATTGCGCTTGCGTATTCGCTTTCGTCATGTACTTTACTGATCCCCACCGAGGAGCCCATATTCACCGGCTTGATAAAAACCGGTTTCCCCAGGGACGTCTCAATTTCCGCAAAGGCAGGAATTGCTTCGTGGCTCTTCAATGTCAGAAATTTGCCGATAGGGATTCCCGCGTCCCGCAGGAGCCGCTTCATTACATCCTTATCCATTCCGGCGGCTGAACCCAGCACCCCCGGCCCCACAAAGGGAATATCCGCCAGCTTGAGCAGCCCCTGCACAGTGCCGTCCTCGCCAAAGGGCCCGTGGAGAATTGGGAAAACCACATCGAGTTTCTTCGCCCCAAAATGATCCCCGGTCGCATCCAGAGCGGCGAGGGTGCCCCTGCTTTCGGGAACCAATGCCACCGGTTCGCCACCGCCATTCAGGCTGATCTGCCTGGGATCGCCTGAGTTCAATAAAAACCGGGACGCTTCATTCAAAAACCAGCGCCCGGATTTATCGATCCCGATAAGCACCGGCTCAAATGTTTCCCGGTCAATGGCGTCAAACACATTCCTGGCTGATTGCAGGGAAACCTCGTGTTCCGCGGACTTACCGCCAAAGAGGATGCCCACAACTGTTTTCTTTTTCATGCTTTGTTATATTACACTTTTTGCGGGTTAAGGGCAATGAATGGTAACATGGGAACAAATGGGGTAATCGCGCTTTGCCAGGTAACAGCGTGTGTTGTGGAGAAGCGTCTAAAATAAAATGCGGCAGAGCTATAGACTAGAATTTAAAATTGATCAGCAGTTTTGCCATATACAGTTCAATAAAGAGACGAAGGGCTTCCTGGTTTGCAAGGCCGGACAGTGTCTGATTGTGGGAGATAAGGCTCAGGGCCAGCTCGTTTAAAGTTGCTTCGGTAAGCTGTTTGATTTTGCGGGTTCTGCTTTCAAAACGAAGGGCGTCACGGGCCAGGGTGCGGACGTCTTCGATCAGGTTTTCACGGGCTTTTTTATCCAGGAGCCTGCTCCAGCGGCCTGCCAGTTCATCAAGGTAATTGTCTATGGTCTGGCCTTGTGGTACCAAAATGGCGGCGATAGTTTTGGCGGCGTTTTGCAGCGCCCGCATATCGTTTCCGGCGATTTCAAAAAGCTCGCTGGTATCTGTGGTATTTTCGGTCTGTTTCTTCTTTTTCTTCCCCAACTTCTTGAAAAAAGCGATGATACCGGATAATACGGGAATCGAATACCAGAAGGGCAGGAGTATTTTTGCGTCGGCGAGCATATCCTTGCGGCGGAGCACATACAGCGCGTTCATTGGGAGCAGCTTGCCGCTTTTGAATATCCGCGAAGAAAGGGGAATCTCCTGGCTGCGCTCCAATTCCTCATATACCCAGAGCAGCTTCTCGTCGTCTAACAAAGAGATGAGGGTGGAGTTGAGATTGGCAGTGTAGGTTTTGAGCAGTTTGTCAAATTCGGAATCTTTTTCCATAGCCGGTTCACTGCGGAATTCCTTGAGCAGTTTCATCCAACGCTTGGTAATGGCTCTTTTGATTTGTACTCTGGTGTCGATGAGCAGCTTTGCGCAGAGGTTGAGATATTTTGTCTTTTTGATATACCAGCGTTCACCTTTTTTACCCTGCAATATGAGCCATTCAGGAAGATTGTTGTTCGCGCCTTCGGTGGTCCTGCTTTTTATGTGCGTCTCAAGCTGCTTGAGGGAATAGAGGTTAAGCAGGAGCACTCCCTTTTCGGTAGTGAACTTGGTGATGTCGTCAATGGTGAAATAATAGGGGGGCTTCTCCATGCGGAGTTCCAGGTTTCTGACGGCGATTTCCAGTTCCCGTTTTTTCACAGCCCTGGCCCGGTAAAAACCGTTACAGGCTTCAATGATGTATACGGCCTGAACGGCGGCGATGTCTTCACCCAGGGGTTCCTTTTTCTTTTTGATGTCATTCTTTACCAGCGAGCAAAAATAAGTCCAGAACAAATATGGAAAATCGCCAAAGTCTTCCATGCCCCTGAAACAATCATTGGGGCGTATCATCAGTTGGTCGATTATTTCGCGCAGATATTTTTCCCTGCCCTGCAACTGGGGCGCAAGTTTGTGCAGAACGTACTCCCTGTTACCGTGGCTGCGCAGGTAATTCCGGGCTTTCAAAAAGGCGATTTCCATGAGCCTGCGGGGAATCATGGGCGCCGGCACCAGGGCGGAACCGTACCCGTCGGGAAAACTTATTTTGATGATATGATCCGGTCTGAAGGTTTCTGCTTTTTCGGCTTCTGCATTTCCCCGGTCTTCGGGCCGTTCAAAAAAAATGCCCATGTCGGTTTCGGGATTGATGACCCGCAGTTGATTTTCGGGGATAGTGATTTTGATTGTTTCTTCGTCGGGGAAAGGCATATCTGCCGCATTTTCAATATCGCTGTAGACTTCCCGGAGTTGATCCCTGCAAAAAAAAGGCATATAAATCCGGCCATTGGCGGAATCGGCCATAAGGATGCATTTTTCGCTTTCCGCCAGCCCGGCAAGCTCAGCCCAAAATTTAACGTTTATATCGGAACTCCATTTTATCCATTCAGGCTGTTCCTGGGCTTTGCGATTCGCATAACTCCCCAAAAACTCCAAAAAAGAGTCAATTTCGATATATGGTGAATTGTTTTTATTTGCATAAGCTCTTAGAATAGAGTATAGATCAGTTGCTTGAGCCATAATAAAGTATACTTGAGACTGGAAAAAAAATGAAGATACCAAAAGTAGTTTTAGCAAGCCGTATTACGGTAAAGCGTTTTTGTTTTCTCTGTTTTTTGGCTCTTGCCGCCGCAGCCGGGGCACAGGAACAGCGTGCGGTTATGATCCGGGGAAACGAATGGCAGACAGGCATCCCCGGTTTTGGCAATAATGTGTTTCAGTCGCTTTTTGGAGAATACGAGGTAGAATCCGGCATAAGGCCGCAAAGCGGGCAGGCCGGCCATACGGTACAGGGCGTTTTTTCCGTCAGGGTATGCGCGGAGGAGCCCCTTGTTTTTGCCGAGGGTCTCTGGCAGCCCCGGCCGGGTCTGGGTCCCGCAGTGCAGCGCCAGGACGGGGATTCCCTGTTGGTGAGCATTCCCTACAGCAACCAGAATATTGCCGGCTCCTGGATAATCCTGTTTCAATTTCCCCGGGCCCTTACGGAAGCAGGCTTTAACGACGCTGCCGCTAACCGGCTGATCCGCTCCTGGACCGATCGCTTTGGCTATTTCCTGTCGTTGATAAAAAATTTCGCCGATATTTCGCTGCCTGCGGTGGTTAATTTTTAAATGACCCCTCGTGTAGTCCATACCCTTCGTCCTCAAGATTCCCTGCGGGCTCCACGTGGATCATAATGTCGTAGACACCTTCTACCCGTTCCTTGATGGCTTTTTCAACCTTGTGGGCAATCCAGTGCGCCTCGATAACGGTCTTGTTCGGCTTTACCTCAATATCAATGTCGATGTCCCAGAGTCCGGCGATACGCCGCATTCTGACCCGGTGGGGGTTGCCCGCTTCTTCTACCGAGCGGACTGCATCGAATACCGCCTGGTAGAATTCTTTTTCAATGCCGCCGTCCATGAGTTCGGTGTTGGCTTCCATAAAAATACCAATAGCCGATTTGATAACCCAAAAACCCACCACCAGCGCCGCCACCGAATCGATGATGCCGATGTCGAGTAACATCGAAAGTCCCAGCCCGACCAGTACTCCTGCCGACAACATTACATCGCCGGTCATATTTTTTGCGTTTGCCTTGAGCATGGCTGAGCCGGCTTTTTTGCTGAACAGGTACTGGGTCCAGGCGAGCAGGATTTTGCCGCCTATCGAGATAAGCGTTCCGACAAGGGCCGGCGCCGAGGGCACTTTCCGCTCTTCGCCGAAAATGATGGCCTGCCCCGAATTGAGAATGAGCTGCGCCCCGGCAAAAAACAGAATGCAAGCCAGCAGTGCCGTGGCGACTGTTTCGGCCCTGCCGTGTCCCCAGGGGTGGGTTTCGTCCGCCGGCCGGGAGATGATACGCGCCACTATGAGGGACATAATCGCAATGAGCACATCCACCGAAGAATCAATGCCGTCGCCCAGCACCGCCAGGCTTCCGGCGTAAATACCGGTTCCTATTTTTATTGCCGCCAGCAGGGTGTTACCAAACAGGGCAGTATAGGAAGCGGTTTTTATGATACGCGCCTTGCGGGCGATGTCTTGATTCATGGATACCCCTTTTCAAAAAGGCCCAAATTTTATCTTGACCGCGAAGGCGAGAAAGGCCGAGGTGATGATCAGTATCGCAATTTGGAGCTTCCAGGTCCAGCGCATCCATTTAGTGTAACTGACTACCGAAAAGGACAGGGCAATGAGGAGCAGGGCGTTGGTGGGGAAGATCATGTTGGAAAAGCCGTCACCAAAATCAAAGGCGAGTACGGCGGTCTGCCTGGTGATGCCTACGAGGTCCGCCAGTGGCGTGAGCAGGGGCATCATCAGAAAAGCCTTGGCACTGGCGGAGCCGATGAAGAAATTCATTACCAGGGTGGTGGCGTAGACCAGAAAGGCCGCGATCATGGGCGGCGACTGGCGTATCAGCTCCGCTGCCCGGTAGAGTATGGTGTCCATGATCATGCCGGTGGTGATGATGTGTTTGACGCTGTAAGCCATAAGCACCAGCAGGATTCCGGGCAGGATGTTTAAGGTTCCCTTTTTAAAAGCCCTGCCGAGTTCAGCGGCGCCAAGCCCCGCAAAAAGGCCGCCGCCTATTCCGCCTGCAAGGAAAAACACCGCCATCAGCGGGAAGGCCAGGTTTGAAAGAACCGGCATACGGGCGGTGGAGATGACGATAAGCATTGCCAAAGCTATGCAGATAACAAACCAGATCAGCGCCCGCCATTGGCCGGGTTTGATGCCGCCTTGAGCGGCAGGGGCGGCGTTTTCCGCAGCCCGCAGTTTTTGGCGCAGCACCTCATCTTCTTTATAGCAGAGGGAGCGCTGCGGATTTTTTTCAACCTTTTTCGCATGGCGTATAACAAAAAAACTGACCAGACAGAATATCAGCAGAAAAAATACCAGCCGAAGCAGGGAGCCTGAAAAGAGGGGAAGGTCCGCGATTTTCTGGGCTACCGCTATGCTGAACGGATTGGTTACTGCCGAAGCAAAACCAAAGGCCAGGGGCAGCAGACTCATCCCCAGACCGGTAAGGGAATCCCAGCCCAGGGAAATGGCAATGGGAATAATAAAAATGATCATCGGGATCATCCCTTCGAATATTCCCACAAAACTTGAGAGTGCCATAAAAAAGAAAATCATCACCATGATAAGCAGGTATTTTCTTTTGGCAAACCGGACAACAAGAAAATTGATCAGCGCTTCCATGACCCCGGCGAATTCCAGCACCGCTATGGAACCGCCCACTATGGTGATAAAGATGGCAAGCACTATGGGGGTGATGTTATCGGGACCGATGTAGAGAATTTCCACCGGAGCGGTAAACCAGCGCCAGAACGGATAATTGGGCCGGACGATTTCCCGGTAACTGCCGTTTACCACCAGGGTGCGGCCTTCCGAAACAACCCGGTCGTAAATGCCTGCGGGGAGGGCTTTGGTAAGAACACCAGACACAATCATCAGAGCCAGGATAATCGCCGCCGAGAGCAGAAAAGCCTTTCCGCCGATTTTGATGCTGCTGTTTTTTTCGTTTATTTCGCTCATATCGTTTATATCGATCCTAACAGTTTGGTATAGAATTGCAGGCCCCTGCGGAGGTTCTCTTCGGAGATGCGCTCGTCGTGGCCATGTATGCCGCTCATGTCGGCGGGGTTTAGTTTGTAGGGGCTAAAGCGGAAGATGCTGCCTGAGAGTTCTTTGTAGTGGCGGGAATCGGTAGTGGCTACCATGATAAACATTGTCATAGCAACGCCGGGCCAGGCCGTTTCCAGGGCCGCCGCCAGCTCTTTCCAGCCGGGCCGCTCGCTGTCGCGGTATGCCGGGTTTGCCGGCGCCGGATCTGCCCCCAACCCGTGTATGCTCACTGTTACGCGCTCATCGTTAATCGCTTTTTTGATAAAAGCAATTGCCCGCTCAATAGTCCAGGGCTGCAGCAGCCGCAGATTGATCACCGCCCTGGCCTCCGAAGGCATAACGTTGTCTGCGGCGCTTCCCTCAAGCTGGGTCATGGCCACTGTGGTTCGCAGCATGGACACAATGGTCGGGTTTGACGCGACCGCCCGGAAAAACAGCGGCCCCAGCAGGCGTGCATGGCGCATAACCAATCCCTGAACGCCGCCCGAGAGTTTCCCGGCCTGACGGAAAAAATGCTCCACCGTGGGAACCAGTTTGAAAGGAAAGGGTTTTTTCGCGATTCTGCACAGTGCCCTGGCAAGTACTGCCACTGCCTGCACCTTTGGCGGCCGTGAGGCGTGCCCCGGTTTCTGGGTAACCGTCAAGTCAAGGCTGAGGAAGCCTTTTTCTTCGATGCTGACCAGCGCCAAGGGCGAATCAATGCCTTTGATCTGGTTTTCCCCGATAGGCGTACCTTCATCAAGTATCCAGTCAAAACCTATTTTAAGGTTAGCAAACCATTTAGCAGTTTCCATAGCGCCCAGACTGCCGCTTCTTTCTTCATCACCGCCAAAGGCAAACCAAATATCCCGCCTGGGTTTGAAGCCGCCGGCACAGAGCTGCTCCGCCGCCTCCATCAGGCTGATGAGTGTGTCCTTCATGTCCAGGGTTCCCCGGCCATAAATAAAACCGTCTTTTACTTCCGCGCCAAAAGGATCGACAGTCCACTTTTCCGTTTCCGCCGGTACCACGTCATAATGGGCCAGGAACAGAACCGGGCCGCTCTTGTTTGGCGCGGCGCTGCTGTCCGCGCCGGGCCAGCGGTACACCACCGAGTAGGGACTTAAGACCCGGCGTTCCGCAGCCTGGTGAAAAGCAGGGTACCGGGCAACGAGAAATTCCTGAAAGCGCAGCAACGGCGCTTCCGCCGCCGCATCTCCGGGCTGTGCCCCGGCGGGCCACCATGTTGGAATCTTTACCGCCTCACGAAACCGTTCAATAAAATCCATAAAAAGAGTATCATCCAAAATTGAAAAAAGGAAAAGGAGCCTTTGCGATGAAATCTGTGCTGCTCATTGTATTCAGCGGAACCGGCAACACTCTGCTGGCTGCGGAAATGCTTCGGGATCGTTTTACCGAATTCGGGATCCGTGCGGACATTTGGGACATTACCGGAGAAGGGCAATTCGATCCTGCCGAATACGATGTAATCGGCCTGGGTTATCCGGTGTATGCGTTTAATACCCCGCTGTTTTTTCTGAACTTTGTGAAAGGCCTGGCGCTGCAGGGCAATTTGCAGGGCAAACGGGTATTTATTTTTAAAACTTCCGGCGAACCGAGCTTTCCCAATAACGCTTCGTCTTTTTCTTTGATGAAGGCGCTGAAAAATTGCGAGATCATCGGGGATTATCATTTTCTCATGCCCTACAATATTATTTTCCGTTTTCCGGACGGCCTTGTCAAACAGATGTACTGTTATGCGCAAAAATACAGCGCCCTGATTGCGGCAAATATAATGACCGGTAATACAGCCGGCGCCTTTGTTCCCATCAGTCTGTTTAGCCGCTTTATTTCGTTTATTTTTAAAATTCAGGGACCCGGCGCGAACATCAACGGTATTTTTTACCGGGTGAACAGGCGAAAATGTACGCTGTGTAAACGCTGTGTCCGGGACTGTCCCTCAAAAAACATTCGCATGGCAAACAACAGGTTTCATTTTGGCTTTAACTGCCAAATGTGTATGCGCTGCTCTTTTTTCTGTCCCGCCGACGCGATCAATATCGGTATTCTTAATCCCTGGAGGGTCAATGGCGCTTTCCGTTTTGAAGAATTGAAACACAACGCGGCGGTGGACGGGAATTTTATCAACGGGAAAACGAAGGGGCCCTGGCGTATGTACCTTGCTTATTTTGAGCGGCTGGATCGGGAACTTAGTCCCCATACATCTTTATTATCTCCAAAATCAAATCATCCATAGTTTCGCCGGTTATTTTTCTCAATAGGCTCTTTTTGGCCTTAATCAACCCTGCCGTCTGCCGTAAAGTCCTGTTTTTCTGCTTGATATCCCCGGGTTTTTCGGTGTCTTGCGGGATCAGCAATTCATAAGCTTCCATATTCAGCGCCCTGGCAATATTTACAAGGGTTTTATCGCTTACCCAGGTTTTGCACCTTTCAATATCAGTCAAATAAGACAGGGAAATATCCGCATATTCAGCCAGTTTTGTCTGACTGATGTGCAGCGTTCCCCGGGCTGATTTGATATTTTGGGAGAGAGTTTTCCGTAAATCCCGTGAATCATCCACATTTACAAATTTATGATAATATCACAAATTTTTAAGCCATGATATTGACATATTTAAAATATATACGATATTATCATAGGTAACCTGCTTGTTTGCCGGTTCTTTCGCTGATTAAGGAAAGGAGTTTTTATGAAGCGTTATAGTTTACTTTTTTTGCCGTGTTTTTTGTTTGCCCTGGCTGCTTGTGAAACCATGAATGTCAGCGATTCTGTCGCTTACGATTCGGCGACGCTGCAGAATGTTACCCGTATTACCGATGACGGTATTTCCAAGGACTGGATCGCGGTGTCTCCGGACGGGGGCAAAATTCTGTACTGTGAATCCGAAAGGCCCCTGCGTTGGTCTGATTTTTCCCGTGAACTGGTGAACTCCTTTAAAATTGTTCTTCTTAAAGATGCGGCAAAATCGGCCAAAACGCCTTTGATAAATGATTTTTCTATCGCCCCGGCATGGTTTGAAGATCGATAACGGCACGGAGGTTACGGTGTTGGGAGAGGGACATTCCCCGTCATGGCATCCCCAGGGAGGGAAATATGTCTTTATCAGAAATAACAATATCTTTGAGATGGATTTAAAGACCAATCAGGCGACACAGCTTTTTTCGGAAAACGACTATATATGCCGGATGCCCAGTTATTCCAAAGACGGAAAATACATACTGTTCCAGAAAGAGGCCATTGTTCCGATTACCGAAACAGCTTCCTCAAATTCTTTTAGTTCAAGAAAAGAAATAATCCGCTGGCATCTATACGCCATTAAGTCAGATGGGACCAATTTGACCCAGTTAACCAGCGGCAATGTGGATGTATTTTGCCCTTCCTGGGGAGTTGATAATACCATTTTTTTTGTTTCCAATGCCGGGGGCAGTACGGAAATCTGGAAGGCAAAGGTTATCCTGGATTAGCGCAGCAAGGATTTTTTGAAATCCAAAAATTATAGGAGGTTATTATAATGAAAAAGGCAATTCTTGTTGGAGTATTGGTGTGTATGATTCCTGTTTTTGGTTTTTCCCAAAGCAGAAGGGGCGGCGGATACAGCGATGACGCCTGGAAGAACAACTGGCTCTATCTGGGCGCGCGTATTGGCGGGAGCCCGAACTTTTACAAACCCGCAGAGGAGTTTAAGGATTTAGGCGTTGATTCCTTAGAAGGATCTTTCGGTTTTAACCTGGCTGCCCAGATTGCGGTGCAGTTTGTGGATTTGTTTGCGGTTCAGGCTGAGTTAATGTATACCCATGATAAGGGTTCCTATAAGGAGGGTGGCTATGAACTGAACGCCTCATACGATTCTTTGTTGATTCCCATCCTCGCCAAACTTACCTTCCGGCCGAATAATTTTCTCATAGCCCCCTTTGCGGGAATTTATTTTACCATTCCCCTGGGCGAAATAGAAGTTAAAGAGTCTCTCAGCGGTTATGGTTCTGATTCAGAAAAATATGAATTCGAGACTTCTGCTGGTTTTATGATCGGCGCCAGTTTTGGTATAAAAGTGGGCCCCGGAGTACTCTTTGCCGATCTCCGCTATGCCGGTGATTTTACAGATACGAAAATAAAAGATGGCGGACAAAGTATCGAATACTTTACCCGGAGCAAGCTCCCCATCACCATCGGCTACGAGATTGGCCTGATGAGCAAGGGCGGCTCCTCCGGCGGCGGCGGAAGGCGGTATTAGGACAACGGGAAGGGGTTTAAGCGATGTTTATCCCCGGTACCGATATCTGGATTTCCACCGGCATCTATATCGACAATTGAAGAATGAGGCTCCTTGACTTCCTGGCTTGAAACCCGCAATATTAAGTATCAAATGGAATGGAGGACTGATATGAGTATTATTGAATATGTGGAGGCCCGCGAAATTCTTGATTCCCGGGGGAATCCTACGATTGAGGTTGATGTGGTGCTGGAAGACGGCTCCCTGGGGCGGGCTGCGGTGCCTTCCGGTGCGTCTACCGGCGATTATGAGGCGGTGGAGCTGCGGGATAATGATAAGGCGCGTTACCTGGGCAAGGGTGTGCTGAAGGCGGTGGATAATGTGAACAATATTATCGCGCCGGAGATTCAGGGCCTGGACGCGCTGGAGCAGGTTGATATTGACCGTACCATGATCGAACTGGACGGGACCGAGAACAAGAGCAAGCTGGGGGCCAACGCTTTGCTGGGC
Source organism: Spirochaetia bacterium (assembly GCA_025997895.1). Classification (GTDB taxonomy): domain Bacteria; phylum Spirochaetota; class Spirochaetia; order Treponematales; family Breznakiellaceae; genus WQXQ01. The sequence goes on along the minus strand of BNVF01000009.1, from coordinate 60,688 downwards.
GTTTCTATGGCGACTGCCCGTGCGGCGGCGAACTTTTTGGATGTGCCGCTGTACAAGTACCTGGGCGCATTCCACGCAAACCTGCTGCCGGTTCCTATGGCGAACATTATCAACGGTGGTAAACATTCGGATAACAAGATTGACTTTCAGGAATTCATGGTTATGCCCGTGGGCGCCGAATCGATCCGTGAAGCGGTTCGCTGGACTGCCGAGGTTTTCCATAATTTGAAGAAGCTGCTCCACGATGCGGGGAAGAATACCGCAGTGGGCGACGAGGGCGGCTTTGCGCCGGATATCGGCAATGAGGAAGCCCTGGATTACATTATGAAAGCTATCGAGAAAGCCGGTTACAAGCCCGGCGAACAGATGGCAATTGCTCTGGACTGCGCCAGCTCCGAGCTCTACGGCGAAGGCGGCAAAAAGGGCTACAAGTTCTGGAAGTCCAACCCGGACAAGCTGTTCAGCGCCGAAGAGATGATCGAAATTTACACCAAGTGGGTGAACAAGTACCCGATTATTTCCATTGAAGACCCGCTGGATCAGGATGACTGGGACGGTTATGTGAAACTGACCAAGAGCCTGGGCAGCAAAATCCAGATCGTTGGTGATGACTTCTTTGTAACCAACACCAAGCGGCTGGAGAAGGGCATTGCAATGGGCGCCTGTAACTCGATCCTGATCAAGGTGAACCAGATCGGCACCATTTCCGAAACCTACGAGGCGGTGGAGATGGCCAAGAAGGCCGGTTACACCGCCGTTGTTTCCCATCGTTCCGGCGAGACCGAGGACAGCTTCATTGCCGACCTGGTGGTGGGCCTTGAGACCGGCCAGATTAAGACCGGCTCCATGAGCCGCACCGACCGTATTTGCAAGTACAACCAACTGATGCGGATTGAGGATCAGCTTGAGGGTATTGCGGAGTACGCGGGACGGAAGGCTTTTTATAGCATCGGTTGACGCCATTAAAACGGCGTCAACCGCCCCGAGTAAACGAAATCCGCTTTACAGCGGACTTCGTTTATCGCAGGTGTTTGCGACATTAAAACGTCGCAAACACCCATAGGGGGGGGATTTATTTTGGGGGTTGCTCTGGGGGACCGGGGTGGCTTTTTTTTCCGTCTAGCATTTTTTTGTATAGTATTTCTTCCAGATTTCTTCTTTCGTCAATTATTGATATCACCATTATTGTTTTGTTTTCTACTTTATAAAATATTGTCCATGGATTGATATTAATTTGATGAATATCATTAATGCCAAATGCTTTTAATAGGGGCGATATCCGTCTACCCTCCGGATTTTTACTGATGTTTTTTACGGCGTCTCTTATTTTTGTATAAATCTTTTTGGCGGTTATGTTTCCGGTATTGTATTTTATGTACGATATTATATCGCTCAATTCTTCCCCGGCATCATTTGACCATATAATTTTGTACGCCATATATTTAGTCCAATATGGCCCCTATTTTTTTATCCAATGCTTCCTGGGTAATGATCCTGTTGTTTTTTATATCATTCTCCCCGATGGACAATATTTTCAACAGATTTATCGTGTCTATTATGTCTTGATACTGTCTTACATCCATTAAAACTGCCCTTGCCTCTCCATTTTGGGTTATAATAACAGGATTGTTTTTATCCGCAACTTGTTTAAGAATTTCCGCAGTATGGGATTTTACATAGGAAATTGGTCTTATGTCTTCTACCAAATTTATCATGGTATCTCCTGTTTTTTTATGGTACTATATAAAGTCTATTCTGTCAATGTTGCGCCAACAGCTAGGAAATTTATTATACGGGCCGGGGCCATACCCCGGCCTACCAATCCGCTTCCGGAAAAAACTCCGTAATTGAATCGATCCTGCCCTGGGCAAGCGTTATATAATCAGTCTCTCTTTCAATCCCGATAAAATTCCGCTTTAATTTTTTCGCCACTGCTCCGGTAGTCCCGGTACCAAAAAACGGGTCCAGAACGACATCGTCCTGTTTTGTTGTGGACAGTATTACCCGTTTGAGCAATTCCTCGGGCTTTTGGGTTGAATGGGCCTTTTTCCCGTCCTGTCCTTTTAATCGCTCGGCCCCTATGCACAGGCCGATTTGCCAGACAGAGGTCATCTGTTTATCGCCGTTGTATTTTTTCATTAATTTGTGATTAAACGTATATTTTTTATATTGCTCACCTTTTGAACACCATAACAGCGTTTCGGTGGCGTTGGTAAAACGGGTTCCCATAAAGTTGGGCATGGGATTCGTTTTATACCAGGTTACATCATTGAGAATCCAAAAACCAAGATTAAGCATAATATTACCAACGCGAAAAATATTATGATAACTGCCTATAACCCATATTGTTCCGGTTTCTTTTAAGATGCGTCTGCACTCGGTTAGCCATGCGGCGCAAAAATCGTCATATTCTGAAAAAGAACCAAACTTGTCCCAATCGTCATCAACGCCATCAACTTTGGTGTTGTTCGGCCTGTAGAGCGCGTTTTTCAACTGCATATTGTAGGGCGGATCAGCAAAAATCAGATCGATGGAATCGTTGGGGATTTTTTTCAATTCTTCAATACAATCGCCCTGAATTATGGTGTTTATTTGCATCATTTTTTCGTGCCGGTTTTTCTTTTAATGAGTCCCGCCAATCCTTTCAACTGTTTGTCCCGTGTAATCAATAACAGCAGAATTCCCAACACGGCAAAAACAAGCGCGTTGATTGCCAGTGGTACACCCTGGGAGATGAGCCGTCCCCGGCCTGTGAATAAATCCAGCAGCCGGGGGGAGAGGAGCAGCACCGGAATTACAGCTAACGCAGAGAGGAGCGACAGCTTGAGGGTGTAGAGCAGTGCGGAGCCAAGGGCGCGGCCTACGGCGATCTTGGGGTTTCGCTTGAGGAAGAGGAGGAGCAGGGCGGTGTTGATCACGCTGGCTATGGAAAGGGCTAAAGCGATGCCAGCGCCGCGAAGAGGGCGGACCAGTATCGCCGCAAGGCAGATGTTAGCCGTAAAGGAGATAATGCCTGCCAGGGTGGGGGATTTGGAATCGCTTTGGGCGTAGAAGGCGGGGGCCAGGATGCGGTTGAGGGCGATGAAAAAAAGGCCGGGCATATGATAAGTAAAAGCCGAGAGGGTCAGTGCAACTGAGGTCTCGTTGAAACTGCGGCTCTGGAAGAGGAGGCGGATTAAGCTCTGTCCCTGGGCGAGGGAAAAGAAGGTGATCGGGATGGTGATGAGAGCGATGATATCCATTGCGGAAATCAACCGCTCGTTGTAAATGCCCCATTGGGATGTTTTTGCATACTCCGCGAGATTCGGAAGAAGCACGGTCCCGATGGAGACCGCAAAGACGCCGAGGATTAGTTCCTGGAGTCTGAGTGAATATTGCAGGCTTGAGACCACGCCTTCGCCGGCGTTACCCGCTAATGCGGTGGAGACCAGGTCGTTGAGCTGGTAGGCGGCCATGCCGATTATCGTGGGGCCGATGAGACGCAGCACTTTGCGGGTGCCGGGGTTGGTGATGGCTTGTTTGAGGCTGGTAAAAAAGAAGCTCTGTCCCCGTTTGAGGACAAAAGGGAATTGAATCGCCGCTTCCAGAAAGCCACCAATGAGGATACCTATTGCCATAGCCCGTGCGGGGTTTTTGGTAAAAGGGCTAAGGCCGTAGGCGCAGAGGATGGTAACCATATTCAGCAGAATCGGCGCAAGGCCGGAAGGGGCAAAGACGTGAAGGCTGTTCAAAATTCCCTGAAACAGGGCGGCCAGGGAGATAAAGCCCAGAAAGGGAAACATCACCCTGGTAAGCAGTACGGTTTCATCAAATTCTTCCATGCCGAAGAACCGGATGATGAGCGGGGCGGCGAGTATACCTGCCATGACCGCAAGGGTCACGAAAAAAGTGAGGAAGGTGAAAATGCAGGACAGGAATTCCCGGTTTTTCTCCCGGTTGTTTTCCAGGAGGTATTCTTTGAAGGTGGGGATAAAGGCAACCGCAATGGAACCTTCGGCGAAAAGGCGGCGGAACAGGTTGGGCAGCATAAAGGCCACAGAGAATGCGTCCGAAAGGGCGCTGGTGCCGAGCAGACTTGCCTTTGTCATTTCGCGTAACAGGCCGAGGATGCGGGAAATGAGGGTAAGCAGGGACAGGGCCGATCCGTGGCGGAGCAGGGAGCGGGTGGAAACTGGCTTTGGCGTTGGAGAACCGGCAGATACCTGAATATCGCTCAAGAAGCAACTCCCTGTGCGGTACTCTTTATAACAACCCCCATATCTTGCGGCCTGTTGCTGATGATTCCCTGGCAGCCGGTTTGCAGCATACGTTTTGCAAGGGCGGGGTCGTCGATAGTCCAGGGAACGATGGGTTTTTTCTCCAGAACAGAGAGTCTGAAATGTGAAAAGCGATTGACCTGAACGTGTTCCGGCTTAAGATAATCACAATGGCTCAAGAATCTGCCGAAGCCCCGGCGGAGAATTGGGGGGACTTCGGGATCGATGCACCAGATGATTGCGGTGGGGATTTGGGGACAGAGCTTCTTGAAGGCAAGGAGGGCAAAGGGGTTAAAGGAAGAAACGGTTATCGATTTTTCAGCTCTGTCCCCAAATTGCCGGATTTTTTCCGCCAAAAGCCCCGGCAAGGGATCATTTTTGGTCTTTCGGGTCTTTAATTCGATATCAATATACATTCCGGGGCAGAATTCTTCCAACACATTATCCAAAAGCGGGGCGCGCTCGCCGCTAAAGTTAGGTGAAAAAAACGAGCCTACATCAATAGATTTGATTTCACCATAACGCAAGGATTCTACCGTGCGGCTGTCCCCGGCAGTTCGCTGAAAAGTATCATCGTGGGCAACTACCAATTCCCCCGAGGTGCAGACATGGATATCCAGTTCAATGCCCGGCGCGCCGGTTTCGCGGGCTTTTTTGAAGGCAGCCATAGTGTTTTCCGGCGCCAGGGAGGAACAGCCCCGGTGGGCAAACAGAAGGGGGCGCCGGCGGTCGGGCAGCAGAGACGCAGAGCTCATTTTTTCGTCTCCATTTTTGCCTTTAATGCCAACAGGGCGGCATCTGCGCTGGCTTCTTTCTCAATATCGCTGAATAAACGATCGCTGCGAGCCTTGTCTTCCTCGCCAGGAAGGTAGCCGGCGGCCATCAACAGTTCCTGCTCAAGCAGATCAGGATCGATACTTCGTTCCCGGGCAGCAAGCAGGGGCAACTGCCGGCGCATTTCCTCAATTTGCAGTTTTAATTCACCGGCTTCCGCAATTAACTGCTGCTGCCGGCTTTTGATTCGCTCAACTTCTTGTTCCGCTTCCTGTACCAAATCAAGACGCCCCCTGGAATTTGCCAGAGCTACCCGGGAAGTCCACTTGCTTAATTCCGCATCAAGATCCTGGGCTTGCTTTTCGGTCAGTTTTAAAGTGCTGATAAATCCAAAGAGGTACTCTTTTGCGGCTGCGGGGGCCATTCCGCTCAGGTCGGTCAGCGCCTTTTCGCCAGGATATGCGGGATTCGTTTCCATAAATCAGGCTTTGATCTTTTCGCCAAGTTGGATCGCCCGGATAAGATTTTCCGCCGCAAAGCCAAGGTCCCGTTTGCTGTCTTTTATCATGGCATCAAGGCCGATTTGACCGCAGGCGATGGAAACCGCATAATCAAAAACAGAAAGCAGGTTTGGTGCGTCGCCGCCCAGGGCGCCTGAGATGAGGGCGACCGGAAGTCCCGCTTTGTGGCCTTCACGGGCAACCACGGAGCAGAGTTTACCCCCAGCGGTCTGACCGTCGGTCATGCCTTCGCCAGTGATAATCAAATCGGCATCGGAAAGGCGGTTGAAAAAGCCTGAGTATTGCATCACCAGCATTGCGCCGGATTCCATAACCGCCCCAAAGCAGATACGCATGGCGGCCCCAACCCCACCGGCAGCTCCATCCCCAGGTTGCTCCACATCTTTGGCAAGGCCCGCCTTGATCCATGCCTCTCCCAGCCTGGCAAGTCCGGCGTCCAGGGTTTTCACCATTTCCGGTGTCGCTCCTTTTTGCGGGCCGAACACGGCGGAAGCGCCCTTGGGGCCCAAGAGAGGATTCGTTACGTCGCAGGCGACTTTAATCGCAACATTTTTGAGCCGTTTATCGGCGCCGCTGCTGTCTATCGAGGCGATTTTCGCCAGAGCTTCGCCGCCCTGACCCACCGGCTGTCCCTTTTCATCCAAAACTTTAAAGCCCAGGGCGCTGATCATGCCGATGCCGCCGTCATTGGTGGCGCTTCCGCCTATGCCGATGATGAGTTCCCTGGCGCCGGTATCCAGGGCCGCCGCGATAAGTTCGCCGGTTCCGTAGCTGGTGGCTTTCATGGGATTGAGCTGATCCCGGCCGATCAGTTCCAGTCCCGATGCGCTGGCCATATCAAGCACTGCGACTTTTCCGTCATCGATTAGGCCGAATTCGGCTTCAATTTTGCCGCCCAGGGGACCGGTAACGCCGGCTTTCACAAAACGGCCGCCTGCAGCCAGTGTAACTGCCCGGGCGGTTCCTTCTCCGCCATCTGCCAAAGGGATTTTATACACCCTGGCATCCTTGTCGGCCCGTAAAATACCTGCTTCGATGACCGCGCAGGCCTCGGGGGCACTCATGTTTCCTTTAAAAGAGTCCGGCGCGACAATAATTCTCATGGTTTTATCTCCCGAATACTACTGTACGTGCACAGGGGGATATAATCAAGGGTTCGGTAGTTTTACCGATAGATAAAGGTTTCCGCCGGACCTTTAACCGTTACCTCGTTGAATTCGGTGTCTTTTACATTGAGCAAACGTATACTTTTTTCGGTGACATGGGGCAGGCCCAGAAACATATCCGACTCATCGGTGGAGACGCCGCTTTGTTCATTTACCGAAAATTCGCATCGTTCAAGCTTGATGTGCTCAACAGGCGCCTCGGGCAGCCCGACGATAAAGCCCGCCGAAGCCCGGCAGCCTGAGGCTTTAATATCGGCGATGCTGATATTTCTGATTGAAGGCGTGGCGGCGTTAAGCGGCAGGGCGTCCTGGCTAAAATAGCCGTCGTCAATGCTTGCACCGGAACGGTAGTACATATTGATCGCCAGGGGGCAGAGGTTGTTTTCCATAGTAAGCTTTCTGAAGGTCAAGTTTTGAATCTGTCCGCCCCGGCCGCGGCGGGTTTTTATTCTGATACCCCGGTCGGTGCCCCGGAACAGGCAATCCTCGGCAATAATGTCGTAGGCCCCTCCCGCTGTTTCACTGCCGATGACGATGCCGCCATGACCATCTTCTACAATGCAGCCCCTAACCGTTATGCGACGACAAGGCTTTGCCGCGCGGATACCGTCTTCGCCGGATCCAGATTTAAGGGCAATGCCGTCATCGCCAACCGTTACGTGACAATTTTCAATAAGCACGTCTTCGCAGGAGTCAATATCCATGCCGTCGGTATTGGGCGAGTCCGGCGGGTTTTCGATACTGACGCCCGAAACGGTCAGACTGCTGCAGTACACCGGGTGCAAGGTCCAAAACGGCGAGTTGCGCAGGGTGACGCCTTCAATTCGCACTTGGGCGCAGTTGAAAAACTGTACCAACGGCGGCCGCAGAAACTGCATTTCCCTGCCGCCGCCGCCGCCGGGCTGCTTTTCGAAGCCTTTATTAAGCCGGGCCAGTTCAAATTCTTCCGGCGTTTCCGGGCTCTTTTGGCCGCGGCGCCGCTTTTCCTGCCGCAGATCCCACCAACTGCGGCCGCTACCATCCAGGACGCCTTTACCTGTTATGACAACATCTTTCTGACCGGAAGTAAACACGCATGGGTGCATGCCATAACACTCTACCCCCTCCCATCGGGTCCACACCGGCTTGTAGCGCGGCGGCTCGGGAATAAAAGTGATTATCGCCCCTTCATCCAGGGATAATGTTGTGTGCGAGAAAAGTTCGATTGGCCCGGTGCGCCAGACGCCTTTTTCCACACGGAGCAGACCGCCATCAGCTTTAGCTATGGTTTCCAATGCGGTTTTAAAAGCCGCAGAATTGTCAAAAGCGCCATCACCGCGCCCGCCAAAAGAAGTAATATTATAATCAATCATGATGTAAGTATAAGAGTCTCTAACATTAAAATGCCGTTGTTTTTTTGCATTTTTCTGACATTGATGTTTGCACGGTTCTAAAATCAGTATTAATAACGGTTTTGGGCTATGATTAAGTAAAATAATAATAATACTTTATTTTTTTTTGGGTTGACAAATTTTTCTTGCCGGATTTATAATGTGCACTCGTAGTTATTCTACGCAGGAGGAAAAAATGAAAAAGAAAGTGTTTTTGGTGGTCCTTTGCCTGTCTGTTATCTGGGGCATTTGGGCCGGAGGAAAAGCGGAGACGGCCGGAGGGCCGGTCGCCATTGAAGCGTGGGCTTACCCGGCAGTTACCGAGGCGAGCGCCCCTCCACCAGACTGGAAAGTTACACAGGCGATGAAAGAAAAAATCAATATCGACTTCAAATTAAGCCTGTTGCCCTCTGCCATGAACGACTGGGACGTGAAGCTAAACGCTGCGGGCGCGGCCAATTCATTGCCTGATATTTTTGAGATACGCCGGGAACCCTGGGTAAAACTGGTCAATGTCGGCCTTATTGCCCCGGTTGATGATCTGTACGCGCTGATGCCGAACCGTACCAAGCTGATGTATGGTCGGGAATCCAAAGCCTTTACCACCCTCAATGGCAAGTCCTACGGACTGGCCTCGCCGGGGGCTATTCCCAAAAAAGAAGGGATACTTATCCGCAAGGACTGGCTTGACAAACTGGGACTGCAAGTGCCGGTTACCATCGACGATTACATGAACGTGATGCGGGCCTTTACTTTTAATGATCCTGATGGAAATGGTAAACAGGACACTTGGGGTTATGGCGCGTTTATCGAGATTTATCCCTACGAGGAAGGCCTGGGTCGCCGCTTTGATCCGTTCTTCGGCGCGTACGGTGTAGCCGGCACCTGGAACATGACAAAAGCGAACGCGGGTCTCAATGTTCGCAAGAGCGCCTATTACGACGCGCTGGCCTTTGTCAAGAAAATGGTCGATGAAAAGGTTATCGATCCGAACTGGATTTCCTACAAGAAGGACGATTTCCGGGCGGCGTGGAAACAGGGCCGTTTCGGCATCATGCGCGAAGATGGCGCGGCCTTTGGCGCGGAGAACAATTATGCGCCATTTGACAAAAATTTCCCCAATGGCTCCTGGATCGTAATCGATCCGCCCAAGGGCCCCAAGGGGGATTTGGCGGTGGGTGCGCAGGTTGACAACTGGTATTTGTTGGCGGTTTCCGCTAACGCGATAAAGCAGGGCAAAGGCCCGGCTATCGCCAAAATGCTGGAATGGCTTTCCTCCGACGAGGGATACTACCTGACCGGATGGGGTGAGAAAGGCATTAACTACATGACGGATGCCAATGGCGTGCCCACCGATGTCGGCCTGCCGGATCCCAACAAATTTTTCGCCAAGAGCGACATCGTTCCCATAACCCAGTTGCGCCGATGGGTGTACTATCAGGGCGATGTGGAACTTCTTGCCCGGTATCCTACCTACAAGGCGGCTACCTCCGGTAAAACCATGAGCGCCCTCACGGTAATCCGTAATATGCAAAAGAGCCCCTGGGTCGATTCCGGCGGTGCGGAAACCCTGTCTGTTCCCAATGCGGATCTGGTCCGCTTCTACGAGCAGGGCGTCATCGAATTCCTGACCGGCCAGGGTGGACGCGTGCTGACCCCGCAAAATTGGGCTGCCTGGGTCGCGGATTTTGATAAACTTGGCGGCGCGGCATGGGAAAAATCCGGAATTGCCGAGGCCGAAGCGCAAGGTTATCTGAAATAAATCTGCTGCAGGGGAGAAACGCATGGCCCAATTCACGGTTGAAACTGTTCCAGAGACATTGCCTTTTTCGGAACGGCTGGCCCGGTCGGTGATGAAACGCTACGGCCCGGATCAGATGAAGTGGAATTACGATCACGGGCTGGTAATCCAGAGCGTGTATACCGTTGGGAAAGTCTATGGGAAGCAGGATTGCCGGGATTGGGCAAAATGGATGTACGACTCCAAAATCGATCCGCAAGGGAATATCGCTGTTTATAAAAAGGAGCTTTTCAATGTTGATCTGATCAACTCAGGGAGGCTCCTTTTTGATCTGTACCGGGAATACGGCGATGAGCAATACCAAGCAGTGATTGAAAAGCTGCGAGATCAACTGAAAGACCAGCCGCGTACCCCCAGTGGCGGGTTCTGGCACAAAGGGGGCTACCCTAATCAGATGTGGCTGGACGGCCTGTACATGTACGGTCCTTTTTATGCCCGCTATGCGGCGGAATACGAGGCGGGACCCCTGCAAGACAAATCTTTTGCCGACATTGTACATCAGTTCAGCCTGATTGAGCAAAAAACGAGAGACCCCAAAACCGGGCTGCTGTTCCATGCCTGGGATGAATCGAAAAAAATGCCCTGGGCAAACCCGGAAACGGGGCTTTCTCCGCACCTGTGGGGCCGGGCCGTCGGTTGGTACTGTATGGCGCTGCTGGATGTACTGGATTTTATCCCCGATGTCCCGGCTTACGCCAGGTATCGTAAAACCCTGAGCGATCTTGCGGCAAACATGGTCGAGCCGCTGCTCAAATCCCAGGACAGGGCGAGCGGTCTCTGGTATCAGGTAATGGATCTGCCTGACCGCAAGGGCAACTATCTGGAATCCTCGGCGTCGGCGATGTTTATCTATTTTTTTTACAAGCTGGTCAACAAAGGCTTTGTGGTGGATGCCAAAACTGTTTTGGAAGCGGCAGCGGCCGCTTTCGCGGGTCTCAAAAAACTCAAAATTGACGCCGAGCCTTCCGGCGCGCTGCATCTGCGTGATATTTGCGGCGGCGCGGGTCTCGGCGTGGCCCCCGGCGGCAACGGCGTGTACCGGGATGGTTCCTTTGAATACTACGCCGGCGAGAAAATCCGGCTTGACGATCCCAAGGGCGTGGGCCCCCTTATTTTTGCCGCATTGGAAATTGAATCAATGAAGGAGGACGTCGTATGCCGCGTATTATAAATACCAAAGAGATCGTATCGGTTATTGCCGAACTGGCAAAGAAAGCGTGTTATGAACTGGATGACAATTTTATGGATGCCCTGCGATCTGCGTATCAAAAAGAAGAATCCCCCTACGGCAAGGATACCCTGCAGCTTCTGATTGACAACGGAGAATACGCGAAAAAGGAACAGATAGCCTGTTGTCATGATACAGGGACCTGTGTGGTTATCATGGAAATCGGGCAGGAAGTAAGTTGGACCGGCATTCCCCTTTTTGACGCGGTAAACGAGGGGGTCAGGAAAGGATACGACGAAGGTTATCTCCGCAAATCTATGGTTCGGGATCCCCTTAACCGGGTGAACACCGGGGACAATACCCCGGCGGTATTTCATTCCGAGATCGTTTCCGGCGATAAGGTTACTATTACCGTAATGCCCAAGGGAGGCGGTAGTGAAAACATGGGAGCCTTTACTACACTGGTGCCGGCGGAGGGCGCCGCAGGGGTAAAAAATTTTGTGCTAAAAACAGTGGAACAAGCGGGAGGGAAAACCTGCCCTCCGGTTATTGTTGGTATCGGCATAGGTGGAACTATGGACTGGTGCTCATGGATCGCCAAAAAAGCCCTGCTCAAACCCATTGGACACCGGAACCCTGATCCCTATTATGCAAAAATGGAAACTGAACTACTGGAACAAATTAACAACATGGGTATTGGCCCGCTGGGTATGGGCGGGCGCGTTACCGCGCTGGATGTTCATATTGAATATTACCCCTGTCATATAACCGCCTTGCCGGTGGTGGTAAATCTGCAGTGTCACGCCAGCCGACATGCTGCAGCTGAACTATAACAGAGGAGGAACATCATGCAGTCCATTATTCAATTACAAACCCCGCTGACCAAAACAGATATCGCGAATCTTACCATCGGAGATATTCTGGAATTGACCGGGACCATTTATACTGCGCGGGATGCGGCGCACAAACGGATGCAGCAAGCTATAGGTGAGCATAAAAGCCCACCTGTTGATTTTACAAACCAGTTTATTTTTTATGCCGGTCCCTGCCCAACGAAGCCGGGACGGACCATGGGTTCTATTGCTCCTACAACCAGTATGCGTATGGATAGTTTTGTAGAAATGACTTTTCAGCTTGGCGTATTGGGTATGATTGGTAAGGGGGATCGCTCTGATTTTGTCCCTGATCTCTGCAAAAAATACGGCGGTGTATATCTGCTCAGTATCGGCGGGGCTTCCGCGCTGATTTCCAACCAGGTAAAAACCTGCGATGTAGTGGCATACGAGGATTTAGGTACCGAATCCATCAAAAAACTTGGAGTAGAAAAACTCCGCCTAATCGTTGGAATTGATACCCAGGGAAGGGTTTTTCAGGCCGAACAAATAAAAAAGTATAAAAGGCCGGGTATAATTTCCTGAAAAAACAGTGTCTTACACTGGTAAAACTGATCAGGTGATAGGCGCCGGATTAAAAATACACAAATCATTATGCAGCCGGTACTGTTCGGCCCAGGGTTTATAGCGGCCTGATGCGGTATCAACGATCATATTGAAAAGATGCAAACCGACTTCCTCTATGGTTTCTTTGCTTTCTGCAATTATTCCGGCGTTAACATCAATAAGATCATTCCACATTTCTTTCATCACAGTACGGGAGCTTACTTTGATTACCGGAGCGGCGGCCAAACCGTAAGGCGTCCCCCGGCCGGTCATAAATACCTGTAAAACTATACCACTGGCAAGCTGCTCCGGTCCGCACACTATATCACTGGCCGGAGTCGCCGCATAGATAAGCCCCTGTCTGGAAGGACGTTCGCCCGGAGAAAGCACTTCCACAACCGGCGCAGTGCCTGATTTCGCGATCGAACCCATAGCCTTTTCTACGATGTTGGCAAGTCCGCCTTTTTTGTTACCAGGGGTGGGATTCGCATTTCGATCGATTCCGCCCTTATCAAGATAGTCATCGTACCAGCGCATTTCCGCAGCAAGTTTGTTCCTGGTTGTCTCATCCACACAGCGGGCGGCGATCAGATGAACGCCATCACGAACTTCGGTAACCTCCGAGAAAAGTACTGTAGCCCCGGCGTTTACCAGCAGATCGCTGGCATACCCTGCCGAAGGATTGGAAGTAACTCCCGAAAATGTATCGCTGCCACCGCACTGCATACCGACGCATAGTTTGGAAAGGGGCAGTTCTGTCCGCTTGCGCCGGTTAAGCTTTTGCAGTTTTTGTTCCGCCATGGACATAAGAGCATCGACCATCGCCTTAAAGCCTTTACACTCCTGCAAAATGATCAGATTTTCTGCCGTATTCTTTTTTGTATCCAGCAGCATATCCGGGGTAAGTTTTTCGCAGCCCAACGCTACCACCATGATTTCTCCACCAAAGTTGGGGTTGTACAGGAGGTTTTTCAACGAACGAATCCACACATGGGCTTCCCGGGCACCTATCGCTACGCCGCAGCCGTATGCGTGGTTCAACGGGACAATATCATCAACATTGGGATAATGCGGCAGTAGTTCCGCTTTCATTCTTTCTACAGCCACATTAAGCACACCGCTGACACACTGAACGGTCGGCATTATGGCAAGAATATTACGGATGCCCGCATAGGGGGCGCCGGGAATATCGTAGCCCATAAATGTCTTGAGCGGCGACGAAGGCAGGACGGCATTTACATTGGTTCCCCACGGCATATCTTCAAGCGGCGGGGGTGAAGGCAGCTCAAGCATGTATTCGTTAATCCAGGCGCCTGCCGTTACATCCTGCTTTAGGTACCCTATGATTATACCATAGCGGATAACGGCATCTCCTTTTTTCAGGGTTTGCAGAGCTATCTTGTGTCCCTGGGGAATATCATCCAGCGCGACAAGGCCGCCTTCAATGGAAGAACCCTTTGGAACAGCGTCAGTGGGGATCACCACATTATCTGTTTTCTGTATCTGAATAATACGAGTCATGTTTCTGATTATATTATATCAGAAAGTGATAACCTTTTATACTATCTGGCAAGGACACAGCAAATTGGTTTTCATCTATACCGGTGTCGGCCTTATCATTTCTCAAGAAACACCAGCGAACTGGATCGATAAGCCAAGCTGGTGGTGATAATTGAGCATGGCAAAATGAACGATTGTCTTCTGCTCAATTCTGATTTTTTAAAAAGTTAAGAATGAGACTCTTGTGAATTTGCAAGAGTCTCTTGTTTGGTGCGCCCAGCATGGGCGGTTGGAACTCTTTTGGTATTGCGTTATTATAATATTATGTTGCAAATTGGTTTACGTGCCCACGATTATGGGAAAAATGTTACGCCTGAAAAATTGGCGGAAATCCTCTCGACGTACAGGCCGGCTTCTATACAGTTGGCTTTGGCAAAGGTGTTCTCCAACGCGCCGAAACCCGGCGGGATCAGTCCCGGCTACGCCCGACGGGTGCGGCAGGTGCTGGAGGAACGGGGTATTGCTGTTGCGGTACTGGGCTGTTACATCAACCCGGTACATCCCGATGCCGACGCCCGCGAGGCGCAGTTACGCAGTTTTGAAGAGCACCTGCGCTTTGTCCGCGACTTTGGCTGCGCCTTGGTGGGTACTGAAACCGGCTCCCGCAATCCCGATTGCAGCTTTCACCCGGATACGGAAAAACCTGAGACTTTTGACCTGTTCTGCAAGTCGCTGGAACGGCTGCTCGTTGTCGCGGAAAAATGCGGCTCCATCGTCGCTATTGAACCTGTGGCGGGAAAGCATACTGTTTCTACCATAGAAAAAATGCAGCAGGTTCTATGCCGTTTCCCTTCGCCGGCACTCAAGGTGATCTACGATCCGGTAAACCTGATACCCCTTGCCGGTCTTGCCGAGTCGCAGGATCAATTCTTTGCCCGCGCTTTTGACGCCTTTGGTGACGTGATAGTTGCCATCCACGCCAAGGATTTTATCGCCGGCAAGGCAAAAGATCTCCCCGCCGGAACCGGTGAGCTTGACTATCCGTCACTGTTAAAACTCGTCAGGGAACGCAAACCCGGCGTGGACATTCTACTGGAAAACTCAAGTCCCCAAACCGGCCGGGTCGCAATGGAATTTTTGCAAAAGACTTATCCAGGATAGTAAATATACTTATGCCGCAAGAAAAAAAAAGAATAGGCCTGGTTCTCTCTTCGATTCATACCGGGGTTTCCCTGAATGTGTGGGGGAGTTTTGTCAGGACTGCGGCCATTAAAAACACCAGCTTGTTTATTTTTCCCGGCGGCAGGCTTAATGCCCGAACAAACTTTGAGAACCTCCGCAATCCGGTTTATTATTTGGTAAACGAGAAAAACCTGGATGGCTGCATTGCCTGGAGTTCCGCCATACGATTTACCCAGTCAAATGAAGAATTCAACCATTTTCATCAGAGTTTTGATCCTCTTCCCTGTGTTACCCTGGGTTACAAGGCGCCGGGCCATCCTTGTGTGGAATTTGATGCCTACAGCGGCATAAAAGCCCTGGTACGCCACTGTATTGAAGTTCACGGTGCAAAAAAAATCGCCTTTATCAGGGGGCCGGATTTTCACCAGTCCGCCCAGGCGCGTTTTGAGGGTTATTATGACGCATTGAAGGAAGCGGGGCTTATACCCGTTAATGGGGAGGGTATAGCCGGTTTTTCCAGTCCTCTGGTAAGCGACCCCTGTAACTGGAGCGCCGGGGAAGCGGCTGCTGCCCAGCTTTTTGAAGGGCGTTCCCTGAAACCGGGCAGGGATTTTGACACTTTGATAGGCGCCAGCGACCTTATGACCCTTGGGGCGCTCACCTACTTTGCCGGCAAAGGTTTTCACGTACCCCGTGATTACCGCGCCGCCGGTTTCAATAATTCCGAAGAAAGCAGAATAACCGAAAGTCCCCTTTCAACGGTACATCTGCCCTATGCCGAATTAAGCGGTGAATCATTCAAAATTCTGCTCCGTATGATGGGGGAAAAAAAGCGGACGACCCATGAGGATGTGTTCCTTAACACCGGGCTTGTCATCAGAGAATCCTGCGGCTGCGTTGATTTGTACGGTTCAGGCAAAAAAATTTTTCCCGTTACACGCCATGAAGAAGACCCTGCCCTTGCCCTGGCGCAAATGGCAGGGGAGTATCTTGCGCTTGACGCCGCCGGGGTAAACGGCCTGGCCCTGCCGGTAATTCAGTCCCTGCTGGGTGAAGAGGCAGAACGATCCTTCCCCCTGTTTGAAAAGGCCCTGATCCGCTTTTTTAATTCAGGCAGGGAGACTGAAAATTTACTCAAACTGATAGGCGACGCCGGCGCTTCGGGTCTGGTTCCGGCTGAACTGTCTGTCCGGCTGGAACCGGCGCTCTGCCGGATGGTGTTTAGAATTCGGGAGCAGATGACCGCCCATGCCCGCTATGAAAAGGAACAGTGGAACACTGCCCTGAATACCCTTAAATGCGATTTATTGGGAACCCGCGACCGGTATTCTCTGATACGCAGCCTTGCCCGGCATCTGCCAAAAATCGGCGTCAATACTGCGTCGATTGTGCTCTACCGGGATGATAAAAGTTCGGTCTGTGTGGGCAGTTTTTCTTCGGAAGGTATCAGTTCCCAGGCCGGACAACATTTCCCCGCCGGGCTGCTGGTTCCCTTGAGTCTCAAGGAGCAGTACGCCGATGGTATTTTCATGGTGCAGCCTCTGTTTATTGAGAATCAATCCCTTGGCTATTTTGTACATAATGCTCCGCTGTATGACGGGGTGATTTTTGAGGAGCTGCGCTCCGCAGTGAGTTACGCCCTAAAAGGTATTTTTCTGCTGGAAGAAACCATGCGGGCAAAACAGATTGCCGAACAGGCTGAGCGGGTAAAAACCGAATTCCTCCGGACTCTGGAAAACGGGTTCCGTGAGGCTGAGACGGGACACCTGGCAGACTGGACTCTGTCACATATTGATGGGCTTTCCCTGCACAAGACTATCTTTGATGTTGCAGAACTGCTACCGGGCATAGGGACCTTCCCCCTGCTGTCAGGTGACACAGAGCAGCTTGCCCAATGCTTTTCCCTGATTCGGGAAGAATTCCGTGCTCCGGGGAACGATGAGACTTCCTCAGGTCTGATCAGTCCCAATGCGGATTATTCCGCCGCGTTGAGCTACGGCGGTCTTGTAATTACTTTCTGCGGTGCCGCAGGGAAGAACAATGTCGAGGATAATACAGGGGTACATCGGTTTAGTCTGCTTCTTGCGGAGAAGATCGTTAATAAACACGGTGGAGAAATGCGTGTTGAACAGGATCGATGCAGCGTTACCCTGCCCTGGACCAGTCTTACCGGGCAGGAAGTAGTGAAGCGCCCCCTCAGCCCTCAAGATTATATACTGGTACTTTCTTCCGCGCCGCTGCCGGCAGATTTCTTTTCGATTCCCCGCATAACCAATGTTGAGCAGGCGGTACCGGACAGAACCGCACTCATCGTGTGGAATGCCGCCGGCGCGGGAAGCGAAGATATGGTACGGGTTGCCAGTCTGCGGCACAAGAGCGGTCTTGCCGGTGTGCCCTTCCTCTGTTATGCCGGGGAAGCGGATCTTGGCCGCCGGAATTTTGGTGCCGAATCTTCTATTATTAGTGCATTGAAAAAAGTGCTGAAATCGCCCAAGAAGGGAGTCGTTTTGTTTATAGGCTTCTCCGCATTATGGAATGCGGAACAGCTCTTTTCTACAGACGAAATCAGACTGGAAAAGATACACATTGATTCTATGTCCGCTTTTAACGAAACCGTGGGAGAGATCAGCCCCTCATTGGTGGTATTTAACACCCTCGATCCTTCAGGCGCTGCCGTAGTTCGGCAGCACCCGCTAACCGTGATGGTTCCCATTGTGATGATCAGCGACCGCATAGAAAGCGCCGCCGATGTGATGACTCTCAGCCAGTACTCCCGGCTCATTATCTGCCACCGCACGGTGGCTTCATCTGCGGAATTTACCAAACGCCTCAAGGGCTTGGCAGGGGGCGATGAAATCCTCCCTCCCCACACTGGTATTTTGGTAAAAAAAGCGATTCTTTACTTTAGCCAACATACCGAATCCCACATTTCCCGCTGGAAACTGGCGGATACCATCAATGTCAGTGAAGATTATCTGACCCGTATTTTCCATCACGAAATGGGCCTTTCGCTCTGGGACTACCTGAACCGCTACCGTATTTTCCGCGCCGCCGAACTGCTCCGTAAAACTGACGACACTATTGCGGATATCGCATATCATACAGGCTTTCAGGATCAAACCTACTTCTGCCGGGTGTTTAAAAAGATATATGGTGTGCCGCCGGGGCAGTTACGGAAGGGGTAATTCCCGCAAAAAGTCGGAAAAGTCCAATAACTTACCGGCATTTTACAGTAGTTTGCTTATATACTAAATCCATGGCACAACAAAACCAGGTGAATAATATCGATAAAAACCGCAAGTTTCGGGAGATCAAACGTCACCGTTCGGTGTATGCCCTTTTGGTGATTCCGTTGGCTTATTACATCATTTTTAAATACATTCCCATCTGGAACGGGCAGATCGCGTTCAGGGATTTTATGCCTAATGATGGAGTGGTGGGGAGCAAATGGATAGGGCTGCGGCATTTTGGCACCTTTGTTAAATCATTTTATTTTGTCGAGCTTTTACGGAACACCCTCTTTTATAGTTTTGGGAAATTGCTGGTCAGCGTTCCGGCGGCTATCATTTTGGCGGTTACGCTGTTTGAATGTACCAAACCGAAGCTGGCAAAGGTGGTGCAGACTCTGGCCTACCTTCCGCACTTTCTTTCCTGGGTCATTATGTACGGCATACTCCTTGCCCTGCTTGCGCCTGGCGACGGTGTTGTCAACGATATTATCAAGGTCCTGGGGGGGCAGCCTGTCGCGTTTATGACCAATACCAACACCTTCCCCTGGATTATTATTCTTTCCGACGCCTGGAAGGAAATGGGCTGGAGCGCCATCATTTTTATCGCTGCCCTCATCGGTATTGATCCTTCGCTGTTTGAGGCGGCCATGGTGGAAGGGGTCAGTGCGCCCCAACGGGTATGGTATATCACCCTGCCTTCTATACGCCCGGTGATTGTGATGGTGGTGCTGCTGCGGTTGGGGACCATTCTGGATGCTGGTTTTAATCAGATGTTCATGCTGTACTCCATTCCGGTGTACAGCGTGGCGGATATCATAGACACCTGGGTTTACCGTCAAGGGCTTTTGGAATTTCAGTTTGGCCTGGCAACGGCGGTAGGTATTTTCAAGGGTGTCATCGGCCTTATGCTGGTTGCCACCTCTAACTGGATGGTGCGTAAAGTCAGTGATTCATCCCTATTCTAAAGTGCTATTCTAGCGCCGCTATTTTAAGAAGGAAGTATGAAAGTAAAACGGATAAAAGGAACTGCAGTACGGCTTACTACAGGAGATCAGCTTTTTTATATACTCATTGATGCATTCATGATCTTTGTATTAATTATTGTGGCTATTCCCATGTGGAGTACCATAACTCTTTCGTTCCGTTCCAATACGTTTATCGGTTCCAATTTGGAGGGGATGTTCCTGCCGCCCTGGAAATGGTCTAACGCGGCATACCGGGCGCTCCTGGGCAACCGGGGCTTCCTGAACGCCTTTGTCAATAGCCTGAAAATTTTTGTGATGGGCGTAGGCAGCTCCCTGTTTCTCACCATTCCCCTGGCCTATGTGCTTTCGGTAAAAACCCTGCCAGGCAGGCGTTTCTTCAATATACTTATTCTGATCCCCTATCTGTTTAATGTAGGCCTTATTCCCACCTATCTGGTGGTAAACCGTTTGGGGCTTTCCAATCACCTTGCGGCCATATTTCTGCCGGTGGCTATCAGCACCTATAATTGCCTTATCATGCGGGGTTTTTTTGAAGGCATCCCCGAAGAGCTGAAGGAATCCGCCCGGATTGACGGCGCGCCGGAGATAACGGTGTTGATTCGGATTATCCTGCCCCTTTCAAAACCTATCATAATGACTATCGGCTTGTACTACGGGGTTCAATTCTGGAATGACTTTTTCCACGCCATGCTCTACATTAACAATAACGCGCTGCAGCCCCTGCCCATATTATTACGAAATATATTGATGTCCAGCGGAATGAATGAATTTGTGGAAGTCAACGCCTTTGGGGAAGCGCCGATACAGGCCATTAAGGCGGCCAGCGTGTTTATGGCTGCCATCCCCATGATCATCGCTTATCCCTTTATTCAGAAATATTTTACCAAGGGAACTTTACTGGGGAGCGTAAAAGGTTAACCCAAGGTTAATCGTAAAGTAATCGGGAAGAACGGATGTATTCCGTATCCATATTTTTCAGGAGGTTAGATGTATGAAAGGAAAAACGTTAATTCTGTGCGTTTTATTAACAGTGTGCCTGGCGGCGGGACTCTTTGCCGGCGGGACAAAAGACTCGGCCGCTGCGGGGCCGGTAACTATTGAACTCTGGTACGGCGCGGCGGTAACCGAAGCCGGACCGCCCCCGGCTAACTGGCCGGTGTTGCAGCTTATCAAGGATAAACTCAACATCGACCTGGTACTTACCGCCCTGCCTTCCAATGAAACCGATCAGGACGTCAAAATCAATGCGGCGGCTGCGGGAAATAACCTTCCGGATCTGTTCATGGTCCGCCGGCCGATTCTGGTGAATCTGGTCCGTGCCGGAGTTGTCGCTCCGGTAGACGATCTGTATCCCCTGATGCCAAACCGCACCAAGCTGCAATATGATACCGACAGTAAGGGCTATGCAACGATCAACGGGAAATCCTACGGCCTGGCTTCCCCGGGCGCGATTATAAAGAACGAAGGGCTCCTGATCCGCAAGGATTGGCTGGACAAGCTGGGCCTCAAGGCTCCCACCACCACCGAGGAACTCTTTGCAGTGATGAAAGCTTTTACCGAAAAGGACCCCGATGGTAATGGCCGCGCCGATACCTACGGCTACGGCGCTTTTATTGAGATCACCCCCAGTTGGGAGGAAGGTCTTGGCCGCCGCTTTGATTCTATCTTTGGCGCATACGGTGTAGCCGGAACCTGGAATCTTACCAAAGCCGGCGCGGGTCTCAATGTGCGTAAACCCGCCTATTTCGATGCTCTCTCCTATGTAAAACGCATGGTTGACGAAAAGGTAATTGATCCCAACTGGACCAGCTATCTTAAAGACGATTTCCGGGCCGCCTGGAAACAGGGCCGTTTCGGCGTCATGCGGGAACAGAACGCTGCTTACGCCGCAGAATCCAACTACGCCCCCTTTGACAAGAACTTCCCCAATGGCGAATGGATCGTGGTTGATCCTCCCAAGGGTCCCAGCGGCCAGCAGTCCGTGGGCGTTTATACCCAGAACTACCGGATCTACTCGGTTTCCAAAAAGGCCGCAGACGCGGGAAAAGGCCCGGCTATTGCCAAGCTCCTGGAATGGATGTCCTCTGACGAGGGTTACTTCCTGCTGGGCTGGGGTGAGAAAGGGGTGAACTATGTGATTGGCGCTGACGGCGCGCCCACCGATAAGGGCGTTCCCGATGCCAACAAGGCATATACCAAGCCCGAAATGCAGCCCCTTACCCAACTGCGGAACATGGTGTTTTACAACAGCGAAGTAGAACTCATCGCCCGGTATCCCACCTACAAGGCCGCTACCTCAGGCAGAACCATGAGCGCCCTGACAACCCTGCTTGATATGCAGAAACGGGCATGGACGCCGAACATCGGCAGCGACACCCTGGTTTCTCCCAACGCGGACCTCAAACGGTTCTACGAGCAGGGAGTTATTGAATTCCTTACCGGCAGACGGCAGCTTACCAAGGCCAACTGGGACGCATGGGTCGCCGAATTTGACAAGGTTGGCGGCGCGGACTGGGAAAAAGCGGGAATTGCCGATGCTGAAGCGGCAGGTTATATAAAGTAAGTATGATTGAAATGGCGGCGGCTGAAAAAGCCGAACGAATCGTTATCGACAGGGCCGGGCCGGTTTCACAGCGGATGGCTCTGTCGGTGATGAATCGTTACAAACCGGAACAGATGTTATGGCATTACGAGCACGGCCTGACGCTCCAGAGTATTTTTCTGCTGGGCGAACTGACGGGCCAGGAAGAATTCTGCCGTTATGTGCAATCGATGTATGATACAAAGATTACGGATGACGGCGGAATTATTTCCTACCGGGAAGGTGAATACAACCTGGATCAGATAAACCCCGGCAAGACACTGTTCCTCTTGTATAAAAAATACGGTGAAGAAAAATACCGTGCCGCCATTGAAAAACTTATGAACCAGCTTCGTAGCCAACCCCGGACAACATCCGGGGGGTTCTGGCACAAGCAGATATACCCCTGGCAAATGTGGCTGGACGGCCTGTATATGCAAGGGCCCTTCTACGCTCAATACACCCTTGAATATGGTGTTGCCGCCGACTTTGATGATGTGGTTCAGCAGTTCACCCTGATAGAATCCAAAGCCCGTAACCCGGTAACCGGTCTTTTGTACCATGCCTGGGACGAATCCCGCCAACAGCTCTGGGCCAACCCCGACACAGGCTGTTCTCCCCATTTCTGGGGCCGGGCAATGGGTTGGTATTGCATGGCCCTGGCGGATACCCTGGACTTTATCTCCTCCGCCCACCATCACGGCCAGACCCTCAGGGCTATCGCCCTGCGTCTTTTGGCGCCTATCCTGAAATATCAGGACAGGGAGAGCGGTCTCTGGTTCCAGGTGCTGGATCGGGGACAGTGGGAAAAAAATTACACCGAAAGTTCTGTCTCCGCCATGTTTATCTATTTTCTGCTCAAAATGATCCGGATGGGAGTGGTACCGAAGAGTGATATTCCCCAGGTCCGTGATGCAGCCCGTGCGGCCTATCAGGGCCTTATGGAACGGAAGATGCGTGAGGACCCTTCAGGCGAACTGCACCTGACCAGCATCTGCAAGGTGGCCGGCCTGGGGGGAAATCCCTACCGGGACGGCTCCTATGAATACTACGTCAGCGAACCTGCAGCCGAAGATGACTTCAAAGGCGTGGGACCTTTCATCCTTGCCTCAATGGAGCGCGAGGGAATTCTGAACCTTTGAAAAAATAGCGGGGTAAGCAATTGTTTTAAAATATTCAAAACAATTGCTTACCCCGTATAGGCTTCCTACCTCTGCACTCTCCCCGAACCATCGCCGCCGGCGAGCTTTTTCACCTCATCTGCCGAAACTAAATTAAAGTCCCCTTCTATCGTATGTTTGAGGCAGCTTGCGGCAACGGCGAACTCCAGCCTTTCCTGGGGAGGCAGGCCCTGTAGGTTTCCGTAGATAAGGCCGGCGCCGAAACTGTCGCCGCCGCCTACGCGGTCAACAATATGCACCGGATATTTCTTTGAGAAGAAATAATCTTTTCCGTCGCAGAGCATGGCGGCCCAGTTATTGTCGTTAGCTGAAATAGATTCCCGCAGGGTTATGGCAACCTGCTTAAAGGAGAAGCGTTTGATAAGGGCTGCAGCCACTTCCTTATAGCCTTCATGGCTTATTTTGCCGGTAGTTACATCGCTGTTGCCCGCCCGTATGCCGAACACATCCGCCGCATCTTCTTCGTTGGCAATGCAGACATCCACATACTCCATGAGGCGCCCCATCACCTCGCCGGCCTTTTCCCGGGACCAGAGGTTTTTCCGGTAATTGAGATCACAGGATACGGTAAGGCCCTTTGCCTTTGCGGCTTTACAGGCTTCAAGGCAGATGGCGGCGACGGCGTCGGACAGGGCAGGGGTAATACCGGTAAAGTGAAACCACTCGGCATTTTCAAAAATTGCATTCCAGTTAAAGTCCGCAGCCGACGCTTCGGCAATAGCCGAATGGGCCCGGTCATAGATGACCTTGGAAGGCCGCTGGGAAGCGCCTTTTTCCAGAAAGTAAATCCCCACCCGGTCGCCGCCTCTGGCTATCAGGGAAGTGTCTACCCCAAACTCCCGCAGCCTGTTCACCGCAGCTTGCCCAATTTCGTGTTTTGGCAGTTTGGTTACAAAGGCGGCATCAAGGCCGAAACCCGCCAGGGACACCGCCACATTGGCTTCACCGCCGCCGTAAGTGGCGCCGTAGCTGTCGGCCTGGACAAAACGGTAATAGCCTTCCGGGGCAAGGCGCAGCATGATTTCTCCAAAGGTAATTATTTTCTTCATCATTCTCTCCTTATATTATCCAAAATATACTTTAGCATTTCCAAAGGAAATGTTACGCGCTATTTCAATGAGTTTTTCCTCATCAGCCGGATACTCGCCGTTTTCTACCCAGTTACCCAGCAGGTTACACAGTATGCGCCTGAAATACTCGTGGCGGGGGTAGGAAAGAAAACTGCGGGAATCGGTGAGCATACCCACAAAGAGGCTGAGCATACCCAGATTGCCCAGGATACGCATCTGTTCCTCCATACCGTCCCGGTGATCGCAGAACCACCATGCGGAGCCGAGCTGGAATTTACCCTTGGTACCGCCATCTTTTGTAACGTTATCCTGGAAACAGCCCATGATGGTAGTCAGGGAGTAATAGTCCTTGGGGTTAAGCGAATAGAGTATGGTTTTGGGAAGGGGGCCTGTTTTTTCCATATAACTGAACAGCGAGGCGAGAGGACGGGCAATCTCAAGATCGTGTACCACATCGTTACCGGTATCCGGCCCCAGAAGCTTTAGGTGCCGCTCACTTGCATTTCGCAGCGCCGCCAGATGTAACTGCATGACCACGTCCCGCTCGGCGTAGAAGAGCGAAAGGGCGCACAGGAGTCTTGTCTTCCAGGCATCCGCCTCATGGGCGCTCACGCTTTCCCCGGAAAGCGCTTTTTTGAAGGCTTCGTTGATTTTCGTCTCATCCATGAGTACAAAAGGCGGCGTTTCAAGGGCGTGATCTGAAGCGCGGCAGCCAAGGGACACAAAGAAGTCCAGGCGGATTTTAAGGGCCTGCGCCACATCGGCAACATTGTTAATGGGTATACCCGCCGCCTCCGATAGTTTGGCAATATAGGCGGCAAAACCCTCCTTGTCGATATTAAGGGCCTTGTCGGGGCGGAAAGAGGGGATCACCTTTGTGGCGATTTTTCCGATAGGCGCTTTGCCTTCGGCAATGAGCCGGTGATACTCAAGGGAGTCTGCGGGATCATCGGTGGTGCCTACCGCGTACACGTTGAATGTTGAAAGAATACCCTTAACACTTAATGCATCTGTTTTGAGTTTTTCATTTCCCTGTTTCCATATTTTTTCGGCGGTTTTTACTGTGAGGGGCTCATAAATATCAAAGTAACGCTGCAATTCCAGATGAGTCCAGTGGTAGAGCGGGTTCCCGATAAGGTTTTCCACGGTACGCGCCCAGGCGGTGAATTTGTCAAACGGCGCCGCATTACCAGTGATGCAATTTTCCTCAATGCCAAAGGCGCGCATCATGCGCCATTTATAGTGATCGCCGCCAAGCCAGATATCTGTAAGGTTGTCGAATTTTTTGTTTTCAGCAATCTGCGCGGGGTTAAGATGGCAGTGGTAATCAAAAATCGGTTCCTTTTCTGCGGCGGCAAAGAGCCTGCGAGCCGTTTCTGTTTCAAGCAAAAAATCCTTGTCCATAAATTGTTTTGCGTTTTTCATGTGTTCCTCCATAAATAGTTTTATAACGTAACTCCGTTTTTGAATATTGCTATCTCACGGTATCCGTTTGTCTCGTTTTTTGTCAACTTTCCCGAAGCGGTATTCCATAGTAACTGCAGCATATTGGCGCATACTGCCTCAACATCTTCGCTGAGCATACGCCCCGCGTCAAAGTCTATCCATGATGATTTTTTTGCCGCCAGCGCGGTGTTACTCGCTATTTTTATGGTAGGCACGGGAGCGCCCACAGGTGTTCCCCGCCCGGTGGTAAAGAGTATGATCTGGGCGCCAGCTGCGGTCATTGCCGTGGTAGACACGATGTCGTTTCCGGGCCCCTCAAGCAGCGCCAGTCCGCCGGCAGTAGTCGCCTGCTTCGCAGCCGTCGTCTGCGGAGCAGACGTTATCCGTTCCCCGTAGCGGTACACGGCGCGTACCGGGGCAGTTCCGCCCTTTTGCACGCAGCCGCAGGATTTGTCCTCCAGGGTGGTGATGCCCCCTTCCTTGTTTCCCGGAGAGGGATTTTCATATACCACCTGCCCGTGCTTCACATAGTAGTCCTTAAAATCCCTGATAAGAGAAACGGTTTTTTCAAACACCTGGGCGTTTTCGCAGCGGTCCATGAGCATCTGCTCTGCGCCGAACATTTCAGGCACTTCGGTCAATATCGCCGTAGCACCCATAGCGGCAAGACGGTCGCAGACGCGGCCCACCAGGGCATTGGCGGTGATGCCCGAGAAGCCGTCCGAGCCGCCGCATTTCATGCCAATGATAAGGGCCGAGGCATCAACCTGTTCGCGCTTAAAAGAAGCGGCGTACGCGGCGAGCCGGGTCAGCAATTTTTTCCCTTCGGCAATTTCATCATCGCATTGTTGGGTTGTCATAAAGGCAATACGGTCAGGTTCAAAATCGCCAAGCAAGGTTTTAAAACTTTCGATAGTGTTATTTTCGCAGCCCAGGCCCACGATTAGAACCGCCCCCGCGTTGGGGTGCAGCGCCAGATTTGCGAGTATGCGCCGGGTGGTTTCGTGATCCTCCCCCATCTGGGAACAGCCGTAGGGGTGAGTCCATGCGTACACACCGTCTACACTCTGCAGTTCCGCATCCCCCCAGTGCGCAAGGAGCTCTGCGGTTTTATTGACGCAGCCCACAGTGGGGATGATCCAGATTTCGTTCCGTATGCCTATTTTGCCGTCCCCTCGTTTATAAGCCTCTATGACCGGGGGGGACTCTTTCCGCTGTTCCGTTTGCGCGGCAGGATCGTAGTGATACTCGGCGGATTCGGAAAGCATGGTCTGGAGGTTGTGGGTATGGACATGGCTTCCCCGTACAATGGGAACTTTTGCCCTGCCGATGGGGTACCCGTATTTGAAAACTGTCTCGCCCCGGGCAATATCTTTAAGGGCGATCTTGTGCCCCGGCGGAATGGCATCCGCAACATCAAGCGTTCTATCTTCAAAGGAAAGATGCTCCCCCTTTGCAACCGGACGGAGCGCCACCGCTACCGAATCTTTCGAATGAATTCGCTGTAAATCCGCCATACCCGTGCTCCCTACTTTGTTACTTCTTCAAGGGCGGCTTTCATGCCTTTGCTTTGGATGAGCAAGAGCGCGCCCGATACCGCTTCGGCAAAACCCTTGATCGCGGTAAGGTCTTCGCCCCACCAATCGGCTTTTTTGAGCACCCCCTGGACGACGGCTGCTGCCCCCGCTTCGGTGGCAGCGTCATGGGCTGCGTAGAGCGCTTCAAATTCTTTCAGTACCGGTTCGTCATCGGTTATTGCGTAGGTTTCGGTTCCCCGTCTTCCCGTGAGCGAGCCTGAGGCAAAGTCCTTTCCTTTATAAAAGGAAAAAAGCGCCGCCAGGGAGAAGGAGAGGGCAGGGGGGATTTTTCCCTGCTTTGCGATGTAGCCCGTAATTGAGGGCAGCACCCTGGTTTTAAATTTGGAAACTGAATTCAGGGAGATGGACAGGAGCAGGTGTTTGATGTAGGGATTGGCAAAGCGTTCAAGCACGTCATTCGCGTATTGGGTAAGTTCCTCTGTGCTGCCGTTCATAGAGGGAATGATTTCGTCAAAGATCACCTTATGCATAAAGGCATGGACGAGTTTGTCTTTTGTGCACTCTTCCACGGTGTTCAGGCCGTATTGGAACGCCGCAAGTACGCTTGAAGTATGGGCGCCGTTCAAAATGCGTACCTTCCGGGTACGGTAAAAACTCATGTCGTCTGTCCAGATGACATTAAGACCCGCCTTGCCAAAGGGCAGTTCCTCCGAATAATCACGTTTGGTTTCGATAACCCAGAGGTGAAAGATTTCCGCCGTATCAAGCAGTTGGTCTTCACAGCCGATTTTTTCGCAGAGCGCCGCCGCCTCGTCTTTTGGATAGCCGGTTACAATCCGGTCTACCAGGCTGTTGCAGAAGTCGCAGGCTGCAAGCCATTTAAGAAAATCGTCCCCCAGATTCCATTCTGTCGCGTAACGCAGCACAATCTCTTTGAGCTTGTCGCCGTTTTTATCAATAAGTTCGCAGGGGATAAACACCAGGGCCTTTGCGGTATCTCCTGCAAAATGGGTGAAGCGGCGATACAAAAACGCGGTTACTTTGCCGGGGTATGATTTCTGCGGCTTGTCTTCGGGTTTATCATCAGGGCTGTAGGCGATACCGGCTTCGGTGGTGTTTGAGATCACAAAACGCAGATCCGGATTTTCGGCGCAGCGCATATACTCTTCATGGGCACTGTAGGGATTGATGCAGCGGCTCACCGACCGTATGGTGCGGATTTCTTCCGTGGTTTGGCCCTTTTGCACGCCCCGCAGTACCGTGGTGTATAAACCTTCCTGGCTGTTCAGCACATCTCCCATGCCTCGCTCCAGGGGCTGAACGATCACCACATTACCGTTAAAGCCACTTTTTTCATTTAAGATATCGATCATCCAATCGACGAAGGCCCGCAAAAAGCCGCCTTCTCCGTACTGCATGATTTTTTCCGGCCGCGTAACCGGACTCACCGCCTCGTTAATTTTTTTCATAAACCTTGCCTTCTCCTTTTTGGCGCGGGCGAAAAGACCGCAGAATATTTTATCAGCCGCCGCGTTACAGCAGCAGCCGGCTGGAACCATCCTGATACATGGCCGCGTTGCTCTGAAAAACAATTTCGCTGCCCACGTAAATACTGTCATTGGGGGGAGTGATGCCCCGCGCAAGATAATCAATAAGGCATTTAGCCGCTATATACGCCTGCATAAAAGAATTTTTATTGAGCAGGCTGGTGAATACCCCATCCGATAAAAAGCGGAAGTTTTCCTCAAAAAGATCGCTGCCCAGGGCGGTGATTTTTCCCGCCATACCGGTCTCGATGAGGGCCTGGGCCAGGATTACGCTGCCCCTGGCGTTCACGCATGCTGCGGCGCTTATATTTTCTTTTTGCAGAACCCGTACCAGATGTTTCAGGGTTTCTGTTTTGTTATTTTGGGTGTGCACCTTAAACACGGGATTGGTAAGGCCCTTTTCCCGTAAATAAGAATCAAAACCCTCCACCGTAAGATAATGGGAAGGCATGAGTACATCCCCGGCGCCGATAAGTATTGCCGCGCCCGGCGGAATCTGAGGGACCATGAATTCCGCGAGCATACGCCCGGTGATACGGTAATTGGGCTGCACACAGCACAGCCTTGAAGAAAAGGGCAGATCATTGGTAACCAGGGTAACCGGAATGTTGGCGTTGATAAACCGCTGAAGGGACAATTTACCCCGATCATCTGTCCAGCCGTCGGAAAGCAGGCCGTCTACTTTGCTTGTTTCCAAAAGCTGGGTGAGCTCATCAGCGTGATTATTGACCCCGTTGTAATAGGGCGTTTCAATGTAGTTGATGTTAAAGTCCCGGGCAGTGTTAAACATGGTACGCAGGCCCTTCCACACATCGGTGTAGTAATACCTGCCATCTTCGGTGGTACCGGGAAAGACCGCTGCAATGGTGAGGGGCTTACGCTTTAGGGCTGCCGCGCCGGAATTGGGGCTGTAGTCGATACTGCGGGCAATCTCCATGATGCGTTCCCTGGTCTGGACGCTTACCCCCGCTTTGCCTGAAAGGGCATAATGCACCGTACCCAGGGAAACTTCAGCAAGAGCGGCAATGTCCTTTACCGTGGCCCGTTTATGCATCCGCTGTTTTTCTCCTCAAGTCATGTTACTGAAACGTTTTAGTAGCATAGTTATCCTATAATGGGACTAAAATCAAGATTTGTCAAGAGAACACGGCAATATTATTTAAAGAAAGGGGGTGTTCGGAACGATACATAAAAATATGAAAGAAAAATTGCGTTTAGGATTATACGGTTACGGCAAAATAGCCCAGCTTCATGCCCAGGCGATCAAAGCTTCGCAAAACGCGGAGTTGGTTTCAGTCTGCGGCAGGAACCGGGAACGGCGGGACGCCTTTGCATCCCAGTGGGGTATAAGCTCCCGTGATACGCCCGAAGAAATGGCGCGAAACGACAGGGCTGACGCGGTTATTATTACCACACCCCATCCCCAGCACCGGGACGGTGCCCTGGAAGCTTTTGCCGCGGGGCTGCACGTGCTGACGGAAAAGCCCATGGCCCTGACGGAAGCCCAGTGCAACGACATGATCGCCGCTGCCAAAAATGCAGGTAAGGTTCTTTCGGTAGTGAGCCAGCGCCGCTGGTTTCCCGCCTGCCGCCGGATTAAAAACGCCATTGACGAGGGAAAAATAGGCAAGCCTGTCCTTGCCCAGCTTACGATTCTGGGCTGGCGGGATAAGGCCTACTACGACAGCGATCCCTGGCGGGGCAAATGGGCCACCGAAGGCGGCGGCATTCTTATCAACCAGGCCCCCCACCAAATCGATTTAATGCACTGGTTTATGGGGCCCCACAAGGAGATTCACGGCTTTTGGGACAACTTTAACCATCCCTACATTGAAGTGGAAGACAGCGCAGTGGCGGCCATTCGTTTTAAAAACGGCGGCCTGGGTTCGGTACTGGTGAGCAATTCCCAGAAGCCGGGAATCTACGTCAAGGTACACATCCACGGCGATGCCGCCTGCTCGGTGGGCGTACAAACCGACGGCGGCGCCATGTTCGTCGCCGGCATGGGCGGTATTGTCGAGTCCCCATTGAACGATCTCTGGACCATTCCGGAGGAAAAAGAGCTTCTTGCCCGCTACCACGCCGAAGACACAGCTTTTTTTAAAACCCTGGCAGCTAATGGTTCCACCACGGTTTATTTTTTCACCCTGCAAATTGACGACTTCTGTGGCGCCATTCAGGATGGCAGACAACCCCTGTGTACCGGTGAAGATGGGCGGGAAACGGTGCGATTTATCGAGACACTGCTTAAAACAGGAAAATAGGTGTTTTCCAACCACTTTTTGAAGTGGCTGGGCCATTTTCCTGTTATGAAACGTTTCATTATAATATTCAACATGAAATATTCGAGTACTTGAATTTATGCCCGCGATATGGTAAATTCAATGCCATGGGGTATTTTTTTGAAAACGCACCCTGTAAAAATTGAGGTGATTATGCGCTTTTTAGACAAAAAAGCCTTCTCAAAGACCATGCCACTGGCAGTTGCACGTCTGCCAGCCGGTAAAAATACCCCCCCCCCCCCCCCCAGACATATTCGTTAGTTCTACTGTTTGTAAATCGCTTATATTTTCCTCAACGTTTTTCGGACTGCCAAAAGGCAGCCCCTCCAAAATTTTGCATACAGGTCGTAAGGCCTGACGGGACCTTGTGGTCCTGAATATTTTTCAAGGAGATGTTCTATGAAGAAAGAGAGAAATGTTTTGATGGGAATACTGGGACTGGTCCTGGTATTCGGTTTGGTCCTGAGCGGATGCCCAACCGAGGCAGGAGAGACCGAGGTTGGTCTCAAACCCCTGACTCCGGGCGAGCTGCCTGGTCTGCCGGAGGGTAGCGGCGCCGCATGGGTCAGCAGTGCTGCTGAAGTGGAAACCCTTTTGACGGCATTGGGAGATAGTTACCTGCCCAATAATGTCCAAAATTCAATCAGTAACCTTGTCTATAACAAATCAATACCTAATGCCACTGGCTACAGTTATGATTTTACGGACGAGGTCATAGCTAGCCCTGCTCTCAAGGTTACCGGAAAAGGCTCGGGCTCACAAACGGGAGAGCTTGATATGGATAGTATTGATCCTTCAGATTTTTCAGCACTTATACAAACGCTTCAAGCACTTCAAGTAGGTGATCACCAAACAGGTTCTTGGAACGACTCGGTTACGGCCATCGCGACAAGTAATCTGGTATCTGGCTCTCTGACAATCCTTCAGGACAGCTCCGGTACGGAAACATCCAATGCGTCCGAATCCATACAAATCACCCAGGTTCCCAATTGGCCACAGAATTTAGATAGTGAGGACGCTTTTATGGCTGCACTCCGAAATTTAAAATTTCGGGTTAGCGGTTCCTCCTCTGGCGTTTATAATTATGGCTGGACAGTGATCAATAACGGAAAGGCCGGGAAAGTTATTTTGACCGCCAGTAGGACTGGCTCCCTAACAACGACAATTTATAGTGCCGATGAAGCAGCGGGACCGGGAGGGATGCCGTATCCAGACTATACTGAGACAATTTCCGGCTCCCTGACGGTCTATGGTGCTGATGATGCGGAAAAATATCGTTTTGAAATTACCGATGAGACTAAACTTTATACGGCTTTGCGTTATTTTGGGCATGGCACCTGAATACAGTGACAGGCGCTGTTTTAATGCCGTCTTAGTTCCAGGCCCCCCGACACTCCGGGGGGCCTTTTTCATGCTGCTACACGTTTCATTATTATAATATTCTTTCAAATTCTGAAATATTGCTCTTGACAGGCAGAAATTTTAGGTTTAGTATATTTGTATGCAGATCATGAATCTGTATACAAATTATGAAAATGCATGCACAAGCCGCTAAAAACGGCGCCGTACAATACAGCTCTTTGCACCCGGCAACCAAAGGGAAATCCGCCAAAAAGCGGTCAGCCCCGGCAGTTTTGGCCGAAACAGGCGATCCTGCTGAAACGGCGGACGAGGTTCAGGGCAATGCGGCTAAAATGATCTACAACATACTCAAAAAAGAAATTATGAGGCTGGATATAAAGCCGGGGCAGCAGGTCTCCGAGGGTGACGCTTGTGGGCGGTTTAATGTGTCCCGCACGCCGGTCCGTATGGCTTTTCAACGTCTGAAAGATGCCGGCCTTCTGTCAATTGTTCCATATAAAAACACCACTGCTTCGCTGCTTAGTTTCAGGCAGGTGGAACAGGCCGTCTATCTGCGTATCGCTGTGGAATCCATGGTTATCAGGGACATGATCGCCGTTATGGACGCGGTCATTGAGGAAAAAATCCGCCATGCCCTGCGTTTGCAGGAGATTCTGCTGTCCGGTAACTTTAGCCCAGATGAATTTAATCAAAGCGATTCCAGCCTGCACCGGATATGGTTTCATTTTGTGGGCAAAGATGATCTGTGGAAGGTGATTCAGCGGCTGAGTATAAATTACAAGCGGTTTCGTATGCTGGACTACGGGATGGAACAGAATATCCGGCGGATTTTTGAAGAGCATCAGGAGTTGTTCCGCATCATTCAGGCCGGGGATGCCGGGATGGTAGAGGATTTTATGCGCAGTCATCTGTACGGCGGAATCAAACGGATAGGCGATCGTGTCGGTACGGAATTTTCTTCGTATTTTATTGATAAAAGCGAAAACCCGGATATAAAAGGAGGCGCGGATTGAACCTATATAAAAAGGTGATCAATGCAATATGCAGTGTATTTGAAGTTATCGCCGCTCTCAGCCTGGGCGCCATGGTTGTGGTAGTGACCATACAGGTTGTAATGCGCTATTTTTTCAGGAACACCCCCGGCTGGTCGGAAGAGCTTGCCCGGCAGTTCATGATCCTCTTCTGTTTTATCGCTATGGCTCTGGGGGTGCGGGATAAAATCCACATCGCCCTTACCATCATCGTGGACCGGGGCTTTAAAAAGATAAAACTCCCCCTGGAAATAATCGGGAAAGTGCTCATCTGCATCATGGGGCTTATGATGAGTGTTAACATGGGGCCCTACTTTACCAAACTCAAATCCAACCGCCTTCCGGGCACGGGCATACCTGTGGGTTATGAATACGCTTTCCCCACGGCGGTTGGCATTCTTATTGCCCTGCTGGCGGTTTATCAGATATACGATCACTTTAAGTTCGGTACTGATGAACAGCAGATGAAGCAGGGTGATTTTACCAAAAAGGATGCCACATTATGACCGTAGATCCTGTAGCCATAACCTTATTGTTGGGACTTTTCGCGGTCCTCATCATCATCAAATTCCCCATTGCTTTTTCCCTCGCTTTTGCGGCGTTTGCCACTGCAGCATATAAGGGGATTTCGTTAGGCGCCATTACCCAGAAAATGGTAAGCGGCGTAGACTCCTTTTCCCTGCTGGCGATTCCCTTCTTTATACTCGCCGGGGAAATCATGGGGGCCGGGGGTATTTCCGACCGGCTGGTAAAGCTGGCGGACGTGATTGTGGGCCGCATGAGGGGCGGGCTGGCAATGGTGAACGTGGTTGCCAGTATGTTCTTTGGAGGCATTTCAGGCTCGGCGGTGGCAGATACTTCGTCCCTGGGCCCCCTGGAAATCGACATGATGAAAAAGCAGGGCTATGACACGGACTTTTCGGTGTGCATTACCATCGCCAGCGCCTGCCAGGGCGTGCTGATCCCGCCGAGCCATAATATGATCATCTACGCTGCGGCCATAGGCGGGCTTTCGGTGGGTAAACTTTTTATGGCAGGTCTGGTGCCGGGGGTCCTTTTGGGAATAGCCCTTATGGTCCTCTGTTACATTATATCGGTAAAACGGAACTACCCCAGGGGCGGGCACTATACGTTTAAGGAAGCGGTCAAAATCATCTTTGACAGTCTCCTGGGCCTTTTTACGGTGGTGCTGATCATAGGCGGCGTGTTTACCGGCATTGTTACCGCCAATGAATCATCGGTACTTGCCTGTATCTGGGGCTTTATCGTAGCCCTCTGCTTCTACCGGAAGATCACCATCAGGGACGTGTGGCCCATACTCAAACGTACCCTGCGCACACTGGCTATGGTGATGACCCTGATCGCCGCATCCTCGGCCTTCGGTTATATGATGACAGTACTCCGGATTCCGGCGCTTATTACCCAGGGCCTTTTGGGTATCAGCCAGAACAAAGTTGTGCTGCTGCTGCTCATCAACTTCTCCCTGCTTGTTTTGGGCTGCGTGATGGACATGGCCCCTCTTATTCTGATTGCCGCCCCCATACTGGTGCCGGTGGTAACTTCTCCGATAATCGGCATGGACCCCATCCAGTTCGGGATTGTGATGATGCTCAACCTTTCCATAGGGCTGCTGACTCCGCCGGTGGGAACGGTTTTGTTCGTGGGCAGTTCCATCGGGGGCATAAAAATTGAGCAAACAGCCAAGGCCATGGTTCCGTTCTATGTAACTATGGTGACGGTATTGCTGCTGCTGACCTTCGTGCCCGCTTTCTCAATGACTGTTCCGAATCTGATGTTCGGAAAGTAGGGCGTTTTTTACATTGGTATTAATCCGGCCATAGGCCGGTAAAATATTTTTTTTCCTGAGGAGGAAATTATGAAAAAATTGACTGTTCTGCTGCTGGCGCTCCTTGCGTTGGCGGTGGCATTTACCACGGTTGGGTGTCAGAAAAAAGGTGAAACCGGCGCCGCAGCTCCCAAGGTGCGGGTATTCCGCCTGGCGGATAACCAGCCCGACGGCTATCCCACTGTGTTAGGTGATCTGGCTATGGCGAAATATATTGAAGAGAAAACCAACGGCGCCATCAAAATCGAAGTGTACAATAACTCGGTGTTGGGCACCGAAAAGGACACCATTGAGCAGACCCAGACCGGCGATATCCACTTTATCCGGGTTGGAATAAATCCGCTGTCTTCAATTAACCCGAATATCAACGCCCTGGGTATGCCCTTCCTGTTCCGCGACAGGGCTCATATGTTCAAGGTACTCGACGGTCCCATCGGCCAGGAGATTCTGGAATCTCTGCAATCGCAGAACCTTCTTGGCCTGTGCTGGCTCGACGCCGGTTTTCGCAATTTCTACAACTCCAAAAGAGCCATCAGCAGCCCTGCGGACATGGCGGGCCTTAAGATAAGGGTACAGGAAAGCGCCCTTATGATGGACATGATCCGTTTCCTTGGCGCTTCTCCCACGCCCATGGCCTACCCTGAAGTATACCCTGGTATCCAGAACGGCATCATCGACGGCGCTGAAAACAACTGGCCCTCTTATATTACCGCAGCCCATTTTGAAGTTGCCAAATACTTTACCGTTGACGGCCACATGTCTTCCCCGGAAATGATACTTATCAACACCGGCGTATGGAATAGCTTGTCCGATGCGGAAAAAAAGATCGTCAAGGAAGGCGCTCTGGAAGGCGCGAAAGTGGAACGCGCCGCCTGGCTTGAAGCGGAAGCCAAATACGAAAAACAGGCCCGGGACGCAGGCAGTACCATTACCGAGCTGACTCCCGCCCAGCACAAGCTCTTTGAGGACGCGCTTGCTCCCCTGTACCAGCAGCCCGCTTACGCAGGTTATGCCGATATTATCAGCCGTGTAAGGGCGACCCAGTAATCGCTTACACTGAGACACGGAGGGGCGCTGTACGCAAATACGGCGCAACCTCCGTGTCTCTGTAAGACAATTCAGTATATAACATGAACAAAAACCATAAAGATCAAAAATGGGTATTCGGCAAAGATATTGAAGGCGAAGCGGCTGCGCCTGGCGTTACGCGCAAAGTACTTGCCTACTGCGACGCCATGATGTGCGTGGAAAATTTATTTGAGGAAGGCGCAGTCGGCGCAATACACAGCCATCCCCACACCCAGATCACCTATGTGGCCGAGGGACGCTTCCGTTTTACTATCGGCGATGAGACCCGCGAAGTGGGCAAAGGCGACACGCTCTGCAAGCAAAACAGCGTCAAACACGGCTGCGTATGCCTGGAAAAAGGCGTGCTGGTGGATTATTTTACCCCCATGCGGGAAGATTTTATAAATTAAGGAGACGGCTATGAAACTTGATATTCGTTACGCGGAGCATCCCGATGACATGAAACGGTACGATACTCAAACCATGCGGGAACATTTTCTCTTTGAGCAGGTTTTTATCGAAGACGAGATAAACCTTGGTTACACCCACTCGGATAGGGTGGTTTTTGGCGGGGCCTATCCCAAAAGCAAGAGCCTGCGCCTTGAAGGCGGTAAGGATTTTGGCAGCGACGTGTTTCTGGATCGCCGCGAATTGGGGATCATCTGCATTTCCGGGACAGGTGAAATTTCCGCTGACGGAACCGGGTATAAAATGAAAAAGGGCGACGGTCTCTATATCGGTAAAGGGGTAAAAGATGTGGTCTTTAGCGGAGACAAAAATAACCCGCCCAAATTCTACCTGGCCAGCGCCCCGGCGCATACCGCATACCCCACCGTATTTATTCCCATTGAAAAGGCGAATCCCCGCAAGCTGGGCGAAGCGGCCACGGTGAATGTACGTACTATTTACCAGTATGTGCACCCTGCGGTCTGCCAGAGCTGCCAACTGGTGATGGGCATGACCGTTCTTGAGCCGGGCTCGGTATGGAACACCATGCCCTGCCATACCCATGAGCGGCGCATGGAAGTGTATTTTTATTTTGATATGGCGCCGGATGCGGTGGTTTTCCATATGCACGGCCGGCCTGATGAAACCAGGCATATTGTTATGCAAAACGAGCAGGCAGTTATTTCTCCCTCCTGGTCTATTCATTCGGGAGTAGGCACTGCGGCGTATACGTTTATCTGGGCTATGGCAGGGGAAAATCAAACCTTTGACGATATGGATACAGTTCCAACAGCGGAATTGAAATAAAGGAGTATGGTGTTACTTCGTAACACTTCCAATTTACGTGCGGCGGAGCCGCAATTTTTAAGGAGTATATATGGCGAGCGTTAATTTTTCACTTAAAGGCAAAACGGCGTGGATAACCGGCGCATCTTACGGTATCGGTTTCGCAATCGCGGAAGCCCTGCACGAAGCTGGTGCGGCGATTGTGTTTAACGACATAAACCAGGATCTGGTTGACAAGGGCCTGGCGGCATACAAGGCTGTAAACATTCCGGCTCACGGCTACATTTGCGATGTTACCGACGAAGCAGCGGTGAATGCCACGGTGGCGAAAATTGAAAAAGAAGTGGGGGTTATTGATATCCTGGTGAACAACGCGGGGATCATCAAACGGATTCCCATGACCGAAATGAGCGCCGCCGATTTCAGGCAGGTTATCGATGTGGACCTGAACGCCCCCTTTATCGTTTCCAAGGCGGTTATTCCGGCGATGATAAAAAAAGGCGGCGGCAAGATCATCAATATCTGTTCTATGATGAGTGAGCTGGGCCGGGAGACGGTCAGCGCCTATGCCGCCGCCAAGGGGGGCCTTAAAATGCTTACCCGCAACATAGCCAGTGAATACGGCAAACACAACATACAGTGTAACGGCATAGGCCCCGGCTATATCGAGACGCCTCAGACCGCCCCCCTGCGGGAACGGCAGGCAGACGGCAGCCGGCACCCCTTTGACCAGTTCATCATCGCCAAAACTCCGGCTGAACGCTGGGGCACTACCGACGACCTCAAGGGGCCGTCTGTATTTTTGGCTTCCGGGGCCTCGGATTTTGTAAACGGACACGTACTCTATGTGGACGGCGGCATCCTGGCCTATATCGGCAAGCAGCCGTAAAAGACTCGAACCCAATTACGCCTGGTGTAACAAATACTGCTAAAGAGCACCTCTAAAAACCCCGGTTGGGTTTTTAGAGGTTCAAATCATTTTAGGCGGCATTGCAGATAACAACACGTTAGACGACATTAAAACGTCGTCTAACGCCCGTTATATGACTTTAGCCGATAATCAGCGCGCCGCTTTTAAAATCCCGCTGTGCACTCTTTGTGAAATCCGCGTTAATCAGCGCGCCTGAGGGGACGTTCTCTATTGCGGCTTTTTCTCCTGCCAGCAAGACCAGTCCCCGCCCGGAACAGCCATAACGCCCGGCACGGTGCGGCGGCAGCGGGAAAGCGTCGGAGATTATTCGTACCGGCGCGGCGGGCGCGGCGGGCGCGGCGGGCGCGGCGTTTTGCTCGCCGGGCGTTACATCAGCCTGCTCTGCCTCCGTCGTCAACTTCGTTGCCGTCGTCAACTGCGCTGACGTCGTCAACTGCGCTGACGTTAGCAGAAAACTTAAAACCGCCCGCTCTTTGGGAATGCCCGCTGCGGCGGAGAGCTTGTGCAGGGCTTTAGGGGCATCGGCGGTCTCGAAGGCAAAGTGGCACCAGCGGCCTTTGCCCGCATTGTGGAAGCCGGCGCTGCCGCCCGGGAAGGGGCAGGGGCCGCTGTGGGGACAGGGCGACAGGGGATACCGCTGCCGCTCCATGAGGGCGTTACGCAAAAGGCTGATAAATTCCCCGGAGCGGGGGACCCCCGGCTCTACTACCAGAATGGACGCGGTTGCGGCAGCATGGCTTTCAAGAAGCGCGGCAGATTTTTCGGCGCTGCGTTTAAGGCCAGCCGCGTCATTGTTGGACAAATTGCCGTAGGACTCGTTAAAGACGTTTATTGCGCATACCAGGGCTGCTTGCCTTCCCCGCGCGGACTCCCCGCGTAGCGGGTTCCCTGGTTCCCGGGTTGTTTGATAGTCAGCGCCTGATTTTTCCCGTGATGCGCCATGCGGGGATGCGATGTCGCCCCTGATAGTGTGTATTTTCCAGGGGCTGCCGCTGCCTGCCAGGGCGGCGAATAATTTTTTGCCCGCTTCCAGAACCGGGCCGCTGCGGTCTATGCATCTGAATTCAAGGCTAATGTCGCGTAACTCCGGGCGGGAAATCCAGAGCGCGGCTGCAATGGTAAGGGGGCCGCAGCCCAGGTCTGTTACGGTGTCATTTGCGGCAAGATTGATATCCAGCGAAGGCAGCAGGCGGCAGAGACGGTAGAGGTTCCAGGGCAAAAAATAGCGAAGGTAGGCCGAAAGCAGATTGGGCTTTCCCAAATAGGAAAGGGATCGCTCGCCCCTGGCGCTGGTGAGCAGCCGGGAAAGTTCCGCCACATCGGTGGGTAGGGCGGAGCGGAAGCGGCCCGGAACGGGAAACACTTTGTCAATTAAAGCGGGTATCCCGTCCAGAATGAGACGGGTCTCCGGCGGCAGGGGGGCAAAGAGGTTCATTTTACTTATTCCTTGCGGCGGTGATTGGAAGTACGTTCCCTGCCCCCGGCAGCTCCCCTGGCGTTGCCCCTGTCGGAACCTTTTGCAGCAGAAGCGCGAATCTCAACTGAAATGGGGATGAGGGAAAAACCCAGGTCCTTGCGAATCTTGTTTCGCAGGTAGGAAGTATACGCTTCGGTTACTGCGTGGGGGCGTGAAACAAACAGGATAAACTTTACCGGGTTGGCGGAGCTCTGCACCGCGTACTTCACCTTGAAGCGGGTGCGGGGGCCCATAGGCGGCGGATTTTCCTCAAGCCAGCGTTCCAGCGCCTGATTGAGCCTGCCGGTTTCAATTTGAGTCGTCAGTTGGCCGTACATCCGTATTGCGGTGTTAAGGAGCTTGTCGATGCCGCTTCCATCTTTGGCGCTTACCGGAACAATGGGGGCGTATTCCATTTTGGCAAAAAGAAATCGCATGCGGTCGGACACCGCTTCAAAGGTATTTTTCACCTGGGGCATGGCGTCCCATTTGTTAAGCGCCATGATGATACCCCTGCCTTTATCGTGGGCGAGGGCGGTAATTTTTTTGTCCTGCTCGGAAAGTCCTTCCTGGGCATCTATCATCAGCACTACAATGTCCGCGTCGTTGATGGTTTTGATCGCCCGGTTCACCGAATAGTATTCGATGTTTTCAAAAACTTTGGTTTTCCGGCGTATTCCGGCGGTGTCAAGGATCACAAAATTGTGAGACTTCCAGGAGAAGGCCCCTTCAACCACATCACGGGTGGTACCCGGCGTCTCACTTACAATAGAAGCGTTAGACGAAGTGAGCCGGTTTGAAAGGGTTGACTTACCGGTGTTTGGTTTTCCCAGCAGGGCGATACGGATGGGACGCTTCTCCTCCTCCGCTTCTTCCACTGCGGAAAAATCGAGACGCTTGATTATTTCCTGTTCCAGCTCGCCCACATTGTCGCCGTGTTCGGCGGAGATCATGAAGACTTTTTCAAAACCATAGGACAGCACATTCCACGAGTCCGCTTCCCGCCTGCCCCCCTCGGTCTTATTCACCACCGCAATGAGCCGGTTTTGATAGGGCCGCAGAAGTTCGATAAATTCTTCATCCTCTGCGGTTGTTTCACCGGCTTCAAGGAGCAGGATGATGAGGTCCGCCTTTTTAAGAGTCACCAGGGTTTTTTCCACCACCAGGCTGTCGATTTCATCGTTGTCCCGCGCAACGCCCCGGCCGGAGTATCGCTCCAGTTTGAAGCCGCCGGTGTCGATGAGCCGCAGCGGTTTGCCGGCGATAAAGCCATCCATTTCCACCGGATCACGGGTAACGCCGGGGGTGGGATCG
Organism: Spirochaetia bacterium; assembly: GCA_025997895.1. GTDB lineage: Bacteria > Spirochaetota > Spirochaetia > Treponematales > Breznakiellaceae > WQXQ01. The sequence continues at coordinate 19,409 of BNVF01000009.1, read as the reverse complement.
GTGATGGCCCGGCGTTTATGGAGCAGCCGGTTAAACAGGGTGGACTTGCCCACGTTGGGGCGTCCCGCAAGAACCACGGTGGGGAGTTTGCGGTATTTTTGGGCGGGGTTAAATTCCATATTCGCCGGCCGGAGCGTTAGCCGCCATCCATGTCTTTACCGCGGCGCGGACTTCCGCAATGGAGCGGGCCCGCATGGCTTCGTCGGCCAGGGCTTTGCAGGCCGCATGGCTTGTCCCCCGGATGATCTGTTTAACAAGAGGGATAGAAGAAGCGGCCATGCTGAATTCGTCAAGGCCCAGACCAATCAGTATCGCCGTGGCAGAGGGATTCCCGGCAAGCTCACCGCACATGGCGGCCTTGATTCCCTTTTCGTGGGCGGCGTCGATAGTCCGCTTGATAAAACGCAGCACCGCCGGATGATGGGAGTCGCCAAGGTAGTTCACCTTTTCGTTTCCACGGTCTACCGCCAGGCTGTATTGAATGAGATCGTTGGTACCCAGCGAAAAGAAATCCGATTTTTCCGCAAGTATGTCGGCGGTCATTGCCGCCGATGGAATCTCGATCATGGCGCCTGCTTTGATGTTCTGCGCAAAGGGCTGCTTTTTCTTTTTGCACTCCGATCGGGCTTCGTCAAGCAGGACAAGGGCCTGCTCCAGTTCTTCAATACCGGAGATCATGGGAAACATGATCCGTACGTTGCCTTCAACACTGGCCCGCAGTATGGCCCGCAGCTGCACCTTGAACAGTTCGGGATTTGCAAGGGACATACGTATTGCCCGCCAGCCAAGCAGGGGATTTTTTTCGTTCACCGTTAGGAGTTCGGGCGACACTTTGTCGCCGCCAACATCCACAGTCCTGATAGTAACCGGCAGCTTCCCCATAGCCTTAAGCACGCGGCTGTAGGCATTGTACTGTGTCTCTTCTTCAGCCGCTTTGCCCGGCGTTATGTAAAGAAACTCCGAACGGTACAGACCTATACCCTCGGCGCCGTAGTGGAGCGCCCGCTCCGCCTCTTCGGGAAATTCGATATTCGCCTTGAGGGCCACCCGCCAGCCGTCCGTAGTTTCAGCTGGAAGCTCCCGCAACACACCAAGCCGGTCCGCCTGATCCCGGTACTGCCGCTCCTCGTCCTCCTGCCGGGCCAGAGTCCGCTTGTCGGGATCGAGCGCCACGGTTCCCGACGATCCGTTCAGCACCAGAAAATCGCCGTCCTTTATCTCCCGGGAAATTACGGAAAGGCCCAGCACCGCCGGAATATTAAAAGCCCTGGCAAGGATTGCCGTGTGGGAAGTGCGGCTCCCCATGTCCATGGCAAGGCCCTTGATCCTGGCCTTGTCCATCACCAGGGTATCGGAAGGCATAAGATCGTGGGCAACAAGGATCACATCCTCGTCTATATCCGCAAGGGAAAAGCGGCTTCGCGTAACGGAAAGCAGACTGTTTATCACCCGGCGGGACACATCCGCAATATCCACCGCCCGCTCCCGGAAAATGGGATCAGGCGAGGCCATCAGCTTCTGGGCGATTTCCCGGCACATCTCCCAAACAACCCATTCGATATTCAGCAGGCTTTTCTTAAGCCTGTCCCTGATCTGATCAAGAAAATCAACATCTTCCAGCATCATCAAATGAGCCTGAAAAATAGCCGCTTGCTCGCTGCCTATTTCCCGGCCGGCTCGGTCGTGGAGGGCCTTCACCTGCTCCGAAGCCTCGGCAACAGCCTTTTGCAGCCGCGCCCATTCGGCGGCCTCTTCAGCTGCTGTTATGCTATAGCGGGGAAGCTCTGAATTTTCTTCGTCCCGGTACACAAAAGCCTTGCCAAACGCAATGCCCGCGGAAGCCGGAATGCCGGTAAACGTCTTCATTATAATAAGAAGGATAACGGAAAAATGGCGAATAAGCAACACACTCTAAACTTGACCCGGCAATCAGCATATAGCAAATTAAGAATCAAGATTTTTTAACCGCAAAGTATTGCAGCGGTAAATTGTAATTTGTCGCGCAGCGTAGCATTCTCTCGCTCATCAAATCGGGGTGGGCGGGGCAGCGGGGCACTGAAAGTGCCGGAGGAGTCCACCTACGCAGCCTCCCGCCCGGATGAGCGATTTATTCTAATCATTGAGAGTTAAGGTATTCAGAGCGGATACCATAACCAGGGAACCGGGCGGCAATGGAAACAGCTATGTTCAGCCCTGACGGGCTGCGTTAGATCGCTGGTCTGCTCCGGCGGAGAGCGCCGGAAAACTTTCAGCGCCCCGCTGCCCCGCCCACCCCGATTTGCAGTTGTGGTTTGGTTACACTGTTCAATAAATCACCATTTCCTTCACGGGGGAGGGAATGTGCCATTCACCACGGGCAAGAAATAGCCCACAAGTCCTCCCCATTGCTGCATTAGCGACTATTTTTTACTCGTGGCGGACGACACATTCCACTATGACGGAGTAAAACTCCCCATTCCTCCCCTGCGAGAGGAAAAAGCCCTTCCTCCCCCTGCGAAGGGAAATGGTAATTGGCTGCTGTATACATAACCGGCAAATGCAAGCGAAGGAGCCCTGAATCCCGGGGTGAATCGGGAGCGCACTTTGAAAAAATGTTAAAGGGCGGTCTGGGGCGGAAATCACCTCTTGAGCCGAGTTATTTTCGAGGTGAAAGGGGTGAGTTTCCGCCCCAGGCCGCCAAGTAAATTTTCTGTGCGCTCCCGGGGACAAATCAGGATTCAGGGCTCCTTCGCTTGTGATAGTACGATAACGTAACAGTTCGACAAATTACCGTTTAGTCTCTATTTCCTCCCAAACACTCAAGCGCCACGCATCTACGCGCCATATATAGGGTATGAAGCCGCCTTTTACGCCGCCCGGTTGTTATCTGGCCAGGCGAAGAAAGGCGAAACCTATAAAGAAATCAAGCGAGTATATCAGATTTTTTTCCTCAACTGCGTGCTATTTCCCCAAAGCGACAAACTACCCCGCCGTTATTTTATGATGGAGGAAAACGAACACGACAAACTGAACGAGGTGATGGAGATTATCTTCTACGAAATGCCCAAACTGGAACAAAAAGTACAGGCGTATCTTGCCGGGGAAAATAACTTGCAAGGGGAAGAAAAATGGTGTATATATATGAAATACCGGCACGAAGCAAAAGCGCAGGGGCTGATAGCGGAACTGTGCCGGGAGGAGGGAATCATGCAGGCAGAACGGGCATTAACAAATGTGAGCCGGGACTACGAGAAGTGGGCTCGCACCTTATACCGAGAAAAGGCCGAAATGGATTACCGTTCGGGGATGTATACTGCCCGGAGAGAGGGCAAGATTGCAGGCATAGCCGAGGGCGAAGCCAAGGAAAAACTTGCTATTGCACGTAAAATGAAAGCCAGAGGACGGCCCCTTGAGGAAATCATCGAAGATACTGGTCTGGCCCCGGAAATGGTTGAAAAATTATAAAGCGTTCTCCCCGAATTGAGGCCCCTCAAACTGTCCCAGATTCGGATCGAGCATCCGAAATTCCTTATGGGCAAGCCACGCCTTATTGCCGCTAAAAGAAAAAATCTCCCTCCCCCGGATCACCTCTTTCGACCTTATAGAGGGTAACACGGCTGATACCGGCCCTTTCGGCTATTAGTTCAGAGGAAAAATCCTGATGCCGCATCCCCCCTTTTTCTACAAAAACAGAAATGCTATTGTTTACAAACAGGAAAACAATCAAGTGAGCGATACCAATTCCGATAGTATGAGGCCGCCTGCCCGTCCTCCAAACTGCCTGAAGTGCGCCCATTTCAGGATCACCTGGGACCCGGTTTTTCCCCGTTCCTGCGAAATTTTCGCAATCAAATGCGGTAACCTGCCTTCCCATGAGGTGTTCCGCGCCACCGGGGCAAACTGCCCCTCGTTCCGTCAAAAAGAAGGTTTAAAGTGAAGCCCTTAATTCACCTGATACAGCCGCCTTTTGTGCAGCTCAACTGTCCCTACCCCGGCATTTACTATGTACGGGCTTTTCTGGAGCGGCAGGGGTATACGGTTACGGTGGAGGATCATTCTATCGGGCTTTTTGAGCGAATTTTTTGCCGGGCGGGGCTGACGCGGATTTTTGCGGATGCCGGGGCTGCTGTTGCCGCCGGACGCGGCGCAGCAAACAGACAAACCCTGCCCATTATCGAACGGTTTTTGTCGGAGAAAGACCGCTGGCTGGCTTCGATTGACCGGCTCGTTGCCTTTCTGCGCGGCCAGGATCGGGAGTGGGGACATTTGCTCGGTCTTGCCAACGGTATCCTGCCCGGCGGCCCCCGTTTTGACGACTGCCTTGCAACGCTCCGTGACGCGAAAGGCGGCGCCAGTGGCGATGCATCGGCGGATGATGCGCCGCTGCTGGCAAGCAAACTCCTTGCGGACATTGCGGACTTTATCACCGCCGTGCTTGATCCCGGCTTTTCCCTGATCCGTTATGTGCCATCACCGTCCGCCTCACTGAGCGCGGGTTTTCATGATTTTTCCGTTGTACAGGCCGGTCTTGACTCGTACATTCTGAACAATTTCTACCGGCCTTTGCTGGAAGAAGAATGGAAAAATCTTGCCGATGCCCCGCGTTTAAACCACACAGGCGGTAAAACGCCGCTGATAATCGGTGTTACCATCCCCTTTCCCGGCTGCCTTGCGGGGGCGCTGGTTTGCGCGCAATCGGCAAAGGCATTTTTTGGCAACAGGGTTACCACTGTGGCGGGTGGCGGTTATGTGAATACCGAACTCAGGTTTATCGAAGAAGAAAATTTTTTTGATTATTTTGATTATCTTTCGTTTGACCGGGGCTACGGTTCCTGGGACGCGATTTTAAAAAAAGAAGCGTCAAAGACTAAAGCCGCAAAAGAGGAAGTTCCGCTTTACAAGACCATGTACCGCAGCGGCGGTCTCATTATTCGTGACAGGGCGATTGCCACCGGCAGCAAAGCTGACACCGGCAGGGGGACTCACATCGACGATGAGGCGGTACAGTCCGTATTCCCCGATTATTCCGGCGTTGATTTTTCCCGCTACATCCGCCCGGTGGACAATGCAAACCCCATGCACCGCCTTTGGTCAGACGGCCGCTGGCTCAAAGCCTACGCCGCCCACGGCTGTTATTGGCACAACTGCGCCTTCTGCGACGTAAGTCTTGATTACATCCGCTGCTACCGGCCGGTTGATGTGGAAGCCCTGTTTCGCCATCTTGTTGCCCAGGCCAAGGCAAGCGGCGTGCGGGGCGTTCACCTGGTAGACGAGGCCTGCCCGCCTGCGTCCCTGCTGCGCCTTGCCCTGCTCAATCGCGAACAGGGGCTGCCCCTGGTGTTCTGGGGAAACATCCGCTTTGAGAAAAATTTTACCCCTGACGCGGCGGCGCTCCTTGCCGCAGGCGGGCTTATCGGAGTTTCGGCGGGAATCGAGGTTGCCTCGGAACGGGGCTTCCGGCGCATTGGAAAAGGTATTGGCCTTGGCGAGGTGGTAAATGTCTGCGCCGCCTTTAAGGAAGCGGGCATTCTGGTTCACGCCTATTTGATTTACGGCTACTGGGACGAAGACGATGGCGAAATAATCGACTCCGCCGAAACCCTGCGTCAGCTCTTTGCCGCCGGGCTGCTGGATTCAGCCTTTTGGCACCAATTCGCCCTTACCAAACATTCGCGTATTTACGCTGAAAAATTGCAGGGCCTGCACCCGGCATTGCTGCCCTCGGACGATTCGTCCGGCGGCGATTCGCCCGGCGGCAATTTGCCCGGTGGCGATTCGCCCGGCGGCAAAAAAATCTTTGCCCTTAACGATCTTTCTTTCGCCGGTGAAGAACGGTTTGACCGTTTTACCGCGCCGCTGGATGCGCTTCTTCAGTCATGGATGAAAGGCGATACCTCAAACCCGGTGAATGATGCCTTTACCTTCAAGGTTCCAGAGCCGTCTGTTGCGCCTGATTTGATAAACGAGCTGCTGGATTCCTACGCCCGGGAACGGGACCGGAGCAGGGGAATCGTTCCCGTTACGGAAAAACGGTGTGAAGGGGAAACTGCTCCTTCCAGGGCGCTCTTCCTCGGCTCCGGTCCAATTATGCACCTAACAGGGAAAGGCGGGCAAGGCGAACTCCGCTGGCGCTGGCGGCTTGAGGATTGTGCGCTGCGAGTTAAAGCCGCAGGGGCGGCAGCAAACGCGGCATGGATGGAAAAAACAGCGGCTTTGCTGAAGGAAGCATCTTGCGGATCGGGAATGGATGCGGCGGAATTGTTTAGCAAACTGGAAAATATTTTTGACCGTGACGCGAAACTGGTGTGGAAGACGCTGCGGCGGCAGGGGCTGACGGTTTTCTAAACCCCCATGCAAGTCCCCACCGCCACTGCGGTGTCGATCATGTGATGATCTTCCGGCACGGTTTTTACTTTGCCCTCGGGCACGCTTAAATCCACCGAGCCGATGTTATTGCCCAGGAGGGCGACCATGCGGCCGTATTCGCCTTTGGCAAGGAGATCCGCAGCGGCGGTGCCCAGGCTGGTGGCAAGGACGCGGTCAGATGCGCTGGGGATGCCGCCGCGTTGCATATAACCAAGAACGGTGGCGCGGGTTTCCATGCCGGTTTCCTCTTCGATTTCGCGGGCCACACGGTAGGCGACTGAAGGGCCGTTTTCGGCGCGGTATTTTTTCCGGTCTTTTTTTTCCATCTCCGACTCTGCAACAGAGAGGGCGCCCTCGGCCACTACCACGATGGAATAGGCCTTGCCCGTTTTTGCGCGCTCCTCAAGATGGCGGCCTATGGCTTTTATATCGTAGGGTATTTCCGGGATAAGGATGATGTCCCCGCCGCCGGCGACTCCGGCGTAGAGCGCCAGCCAGCCGGCTTTGTGGCCCATGAGTTCGATCACGATGACGCGGTTGTGGCTTTGGGCGGTGGAGTGCAGCCGGTCTATGGCTTCGGTACCGATGGCCAGGGCGGAGTGAAAGCCAAAGGTACGATCGGTGCCGACTATGTCGTTGTCGATGGTTTTGGGAAGGCCAATTACGTTGAGCCCTTCCCTGGTGAGTTTGTAGCCGGTGGTGTTGGTGCCGTTCCCGCCCAGCACGACCAGGCAGTCCAGGCCCAGCTTGCGGTACGTGTCTTTGACGGCGGCTACTTTTTCTCCCACGATTTCGCCGGGATCATTTCCGGGCTTAAAGGGCTTTTCCCTGCTTGCCCCCAGAATGGTCCCGCCCCTGGTCAGTATACCTGAAAAATCCACCGGCCTGAGCGCCCTGGTATTTTCTTCGATAAGGCCCCGGAAGCCGTTGGCTATGCCAATGATGTTCATGCCGTAGCGGTCATGGGCGGCGCGGCAAACGCCCCTGATTGCGGCATTCAGGCCTGGGCAATCGCCGCCTGCGGTAAGGATGCCGAATGTTTTGGTAATGCTGCTGCGTATAGCCATGCCTTTTTATACACCAGCGCCCCGGTTTATACTAGCACTCCCTTCCAGTGCTCCCGCATTTACTTTTCACTCCCTGCACCCCGTGTGTCTCCCCGTATCTCCGAGGCTGGGCAGCGCTGGCGGGGGCGGATCATGCGGGTGAATACCGCTCCGCAGACCCCAAGGCAATCCGCAAGCGGATTGCCTTGGGGTCTGCTCCGCTAAGAATCCCGCAAATGCTCCGCCCCCGCCAGCGCTGCCCAGCCTCGGACATTCAGTGTGGTGCGGTGTGCATTGAAAACGTACTTCCTAAGGCCCGTGGCGAGACGGCACTGCCGTCTCGCCACGGGATATACGGAGGAGTGTACGAAAGCCTTGCACTCCCTTCCCCAAGCGCTTCTTTTCCTTTACAAATAAGATATGAATTTTCACACATTGCCTGGACAACCAAAAAAATTGACAATATTCGCGCTCTGCTGCGTATTTTTTTCCCTTTCCTCGCTTGTTCATGCCGGCGCCTCCAAAGAGAGACTGCACGAATCACCGGCTCCTGAAAGCGCCGCCCCAGCCATTGAGCCCGCCGCCGAACCCCGCCGGCGTCTGCTCATCGGCGCGGATACGGGCCTTTTCAGCATTGAGCGGCCCGGAGAAACTACGGCCCTCTGGACCGGCGGCCAGGTACGGAAAATTGTGTCCCCAGACGACAGCGGCGTATGGGCAATCCTGGGCAGCGAGGGGATATTGGTATCCAATGATATGCGAAACTGGGAAAGCCGCAATCAGGGGCTGCCGATAAAAACGATAAAAATTTTTCAGGACGGAAAAAAATCATTCCTTTCTATGGTGCAGGAAATTAAAGACCTGGAAATGAATCCTGCAAACCCGGACATTATGGTCTGCGCCACCAAAGACCGGGTGTATCTTTCGCGTAACCAGGGGCTGTCATGGTCAAGCCTGGGCGCTCCCTCCTACCGTACCAATGGAATTAAGGCGGTGGCTGTTGCATATCTGCCTGTTGTTGGCAATGGCGGCACAGGCCGCAGCGGCGCAGCAAGCAGCGGCGCAGCAAGCAGCGACGCAGCAAGCAGTATCGCTGCAAGCAGCGGCGGAGTGTTAACGGTTTTTCTTTCGCACAGCACCTACGGTCTTTTTTACATTCAGCCCGACAGCGCCGGCGCGCAGTGGATTGAGATCAACAGTGGTCTTGAAAAACTGGAAACTACCGACAATACCGACGAAGTGTCTGACATCGCCGTAACAGCCGGTATATCAACGTTAGACGCAAATGTACCGGCTGCGAATGTTGCCGCTTTGTCTGCCGGGCAGGAAATTTACGTGTCACAGACGTTTCGCCGCCGCATTTACCGGCTGGACTGGAGCCGCAAAACGTTCAATCTGATATGGTCTGATAATGCCCCATTTGGCACCGTGGATTCCCTTGATGCCGGAAAAACCAGCCTGCGCTTTTTGTACGAGGGAACGACCGCTGAAATTGACTACCCTGCGGCTAACGGTGTACAGGCGGCTAACGGTACAGCCGCCGCACCGGGACAAAATGCGCAGATGCGAAACCGTCCCGATTTACTGGAAGCTATCCGCTCAATTCCGGAAAGCCCTCAGCTTAAGCCGAATTGCGTGGTGTTATGGGAAAACCGGAACGGCGCGGAGCCGGTGAAACTGAGTGAACTCTGGCTGCTCAATGAAGGCGATTCAGCGCCGGCAACACCGGCTTCGCCGGCGATATCGGCGCTAGCAACACCGGCTTCGCCGGCGATATCGGCGCTAGCGGCCGGCAAAGAAGGGCTCTACCTGCCGGTGAATCACGCTATGGACAGCAACAGCCTTAAACCCTATCTGGATGTGATAAGCGAGCGGGGTCTTGATATGATCGTTATCGACATGAAAGACGATTACGGCCGTCTCCGTTTTACTCCCCGGAACTCCGCCATAAGCGAAAAAGGCCGGGTCTTCCGACCCCTGGACATTGACGCCCTGCTGCGCAATTTCAAGTCGCGGGGCATTTATACCGTAGCCCGTGTCGTGGTGTTCAAAGACCCGGAGTTAGCCGCAAAAGATGGGGGCAAGTACGCCGTATGGGACAGCAAGAACAACAAACCCTGGGTAGGCTATTATGACAGCCGGCGGAAAAAATCCGCTATCAGCGAAGAGGATCGTCAAAACGCGCTTATCACCTTTCTGCCCGCCGATGATCCTGAATACGAAATTGTCCGCACCTTTTACGATGAGCGCTGGGTGGACCCCTATTCGGAGGAAGTCTGGGAATACACCGCAGCAGTGGCGGCTGAACTCCACGGGCGGGGCTTTGACGAAATTCAGTTTGACTATATCCGCTTCCCTACCGACGGCGCAAATCTCGGCGACGCCCGCTACCGCTGGCAGGAAAACAGTATGGACATGGAAAGCGCCATGCTCTCGTTCCTGCGCCATATACGCTCCAGGGTCAACGCCCCCATCTCCATCGATATCTACGGCGCCAATGGCTGGTACCGCACCGGCGCCCGCACCGGCCAGGAAGTGGAACTCCTTGCCCCCTGGGTGGACGTGATTTGCCCCATGTACTACCCCAGCCACTTTGAGCAGGACTTCCTTGCCCAGGATCCGCCTGAACTGCGTCCCTACCGCATCTACTTTCAGGGAACCCAACGCACCGCCCGCATAGGCCGGGGCCAAATCATCGTCCGTCCCTACGTGCAGGCTTTCTACCTCAACGTATCCTACGACCGCAAGTATTACGACCTTGAGTATGTCCGCCGCGAAGTTGAAGGCGTCCGCGATGCCGGCCGGCCGGGCTTTACCTATTGGAACAATTCGGGGCGATACGCGGATATTCCTTTTTAATAATTTGGATCACTAACATTGACTTTTGTATTTTAGAGCTATATATTCTATACGGACGTTGTCTGCTTTGCGGAATAGCCTTGGGTTGCCGCATATTGAAACGAAGGAGTTTTCTATGATCCAAAGATCAAAAATAATAGCGGTTTTTGCTATTATTATGTTATGTGTTCTGTCCGCCAATGTAATGGCGCAGACGGAGACACCATCACCGGAGTCAAACGTAAGTGCGGCTACCCAGGGCCAGTTTGGCACAGAGGTTGATGATTTTATCGGCCTTACCAGTTGGATGGGCGTGCTGGGCGATGCCAAATGGTTTGGTTACACCGGTTATGGTCTCAACGGTTTCCAGCTTGGGTTTGCCAGAAATGTGGGTTCCGTCTATTTGGGCATTTTCTACGGCGGTCAGATCGTTAATTGGACAACCGGCGGAACAAAAGAGTCGGTGGAAGTCACCTATGATAGCACTCCCGCTAGCTCTCTCTTTGGCCAGGCGACTGAAAAAAAGACCACCACTGCTTACAAAGAAGATGAATTACTCACCGATAATGATGTTGATGTACTTATTGGTTTTGGGGGTATTGGTCAGGGTTTGAGCGTCCGTCTTGGTTTTTACGAGAGTCTGACTACTCAGAAAAACCCCAGGGATGATATCAGGCCCGGAAACATCGATGAGACAGTTACCGAAACCTATGGTACCAGCACAACGCAATATCAAAACAAGCTGGAGTCTTATTCTTTCCAAAAGGGGTATTTAATCCCGAACATCAACGTTGGTATAAAGCTGGGGCTGGGAAACTTGACAGTTAAGCCCTATCTCAAAGCCGCTATTGGTATTAATCAGGATAACCAGGAAGGTATTTTCAAGTCCTATACCCAGATTGCCGGTACAACCTCTGGTACGGCAACAACCAACTTGAGCGGGTACAAAAATAATTATGTTAATCCCTTCTTCACCCTTGGGGCGGATGTGGATTTTTCTGAACATGTTGGAGCCGGCATTTCCTATCAGATTGGCTTTGATATCTACAAGAACGATTACGATGTGTTTGGCATTAGCGGAACCGCCAAAGGAACCGTAGGCTATGGTGACAATAGTAGCGGTATCGGTTCCGGATCCCGGAGTGAAAGAGTCGATACGCTTACGTCCTGGCAGCAAATTGATGTGGCGGATTTAACTTTAACCGAGCAGTCAGCGGTGAAAAATAAAATCAACCCCAGCATCTGGTATTCCAATTCCCTGGGCGATCTTCAGTTTAGCGCGCAGTTTGAAATCCCTGTTCAGATCAATACCTCTGGCGTTGAGACCTGGAATGAAACTACCACCATCACCAAAAGCGGGCCCCAGGTAACAGACAAGGATAACGAACGCATCATCACCGCTGTAAATAAAGCCCCTGTTTCTACTGTAGAAACAACCAAGTTTATTCTTGAGCCAGCAATTCTGCTGGGTGGTACCTATCCGCTTATTAAGGACAGGCTTTCCATTAACGCCGGTATCGGGATCACTCTTCCCCAGTATACAGGCACGACAACCGTAACCAAGCCCGGTGAATTTACGACAGCCACCACTGAAACCAGAGACGGTAACGGTAATGTCATAACTCCGAAAACCACTACCGTAACACCTGCTGCTAAAACAGACAGTGTTGAGACATTGAAAGAGTGGGCCGGCCTTGATGCGACTGTCTCAACAGGATTTACTTTTAACTTTAATTCCAACGTCGCGGTAGATGTTCTGGTAAGTTCATACACTACTGGCTATACCTTTTACATCCACCAGTGGAATGTGCTTTTCACGATTAAGAAGTAGGAAAGGAGAACTAAATGAAAATAATGAACAGAATTTTTCTGGCAGCGCTCATTCTTGCTGTTTTTGCGGCAATAAGCTGCGACAGCACTGTATCCGTAACCTCCATGAACCAGGATAACGTGAAAAAAGAACTCAGTCAGGAGGAGGGGAATGATCCCTTTGGCGGGGCGGCCATTTACACTTTCTTGCCCAGTCTGTTTGCGGCAGGCAGCGGTGCAACATATGGAAGTGCGACGTCCTCAGGCTTGAATGCTTTGGCTGGCGCCACTTACTACGATCTTCTCACCTTAACGTTCCCCAATGACAGGCGGCTTGATGTGCTTGCCATACCCAATGGGATTGGCGTGGACGGAAAAGTGAATTTTACCGCTTTTCAGGAAAAACTGAGAAAGGCGATTCACTTTTATCCCCTGGAGAATAAAACCCTTGCAGATACAACATTAAACACGGTAGCTAACGCCCAGGGTGCCGAACTTGCTTATACGGTAGAACGCAGGGATAACAATGTAGTAACTATCAGACTACTGGGTCTTGACGCGTCTATGCAAAGCATCATCGAAGTGTTTTTTGACGCCCAGGAATACACCTATGCCAATGGCCTGAAACTGGATGTCGATGGCAACGGAGTACCCGGCGAAGCGTGGTTTGATGATATTTACCGGTATATTACGATAGCTGGTACCACTGCTGCTGCCTACACTACCAATTCCGGCGGCAGGAATCCTCAAGCAGGGTTTAGCATTAGCGCCGTCTGGAGACAGAATAATACAAACGTTACTGGCGGTACTGGCGGCCACTTCAACTTGGATCCTGCGCAGGCTATCAGTCTGCGGGTGACCTATAGCGGTGTAGATGCTGCCATTACTGGATCAGTCAGTCGTGCCAATGATATTAAGGATAAACTTATCCTGGAGAAATACAACCGGGACAAGCATAGCTGGGAAGACATTTCCAGTACCCTGAGTCTCACGAGGAGCGGAATCTCAGGCGACTATGACTCTGGGGTTGGTACTGTAGCGTCAACGGATATGCTTCGTGTACGGATTCGCAATGTACCAGGCCAGGAATATACGGTAGAGGGCCCCTATTACGGCGGCGAGCAGCGGCATTATGCCAGCAACAAAAAAATTCCGGTAAACACCTTGATAAGCGTTAATGCCCTGACCCAAAACAATAATACTCAACTGGCTTCAGGTACTCCCTTTTCCTCTATCACTTATGGTTCGGATGCGGACGGGAGAAACGCGTATATTCTCTTAACCTTTGCTACTGGCGTTGTCGGCGACCAGGGCATAACATTGCCCAGTACTACTGCGGATCCCCTTCAATATACAAAATACCTGAAGGTGGGTTATAACGGTGCGGCTAGCCTTATAGCTAATCCTCCCCAGGATGGAACTATTGCGTCTACTCCGGCAGGTTGGGATACGCTGGTCTTCGTGCCCATTAAATCCGCCGAGTTGCGGAAGTCATCATTTACGAACACCTTTTACGACCAGTTAAAGATTTTCCTGGATCCGGAGTATCGGAAAGTCTCTACCGATAGGCTCCATATAATCATTAACAAGGGCTTAGGAACCTTGGGGAATGCGTCCGGTGCTCCATATGCAAAACCTTTCGGCAACGTGTTTAATGTAACGCCGGTTATTGACGGCGAATATGGTTTTGTTTGCTACGGTTCTACTATAAACTAACCAGCGTTAGCCAAGCAGAAGATTAAGGGGCTGTCCAGGAAGAAAGGACAGCCCCTTTTTGCACATTGTATCCATTATATGGTTTGTATGGTTGTTCAAACACAGCTATACTTGCGGGTTTTCTACCTCTATTTTGTCAACATCCTGAAAGGGCGCCAGAGTGGACACCATGCGTACCACCGAGGAAGATTTGTTGATCACATAATGAACCTCATTGGGTTCTATGTGGATGAGCTGTCCGGCCTTGAGGGTATGTATTGCTCCGTCCACAACGATCGTAAGGATTCCTTCAAGAATATAGAAGTTTTCTTCCATCACCTTATGATAATGAGCGCTGAAATCCTGGCCAGGCATGAATTGGACGATGGCAAAATTGCTCCGGGGTCCCCTCATAAGGTATTTGGGTCCGTTATCACCGAACCGGTATTCCTTGTCTTTTTCATCTACGATATACATCTTATGCTCCTTTATAATGAAAGATTGAAACCGCGCTTTTCCTTACAGGCCCGGCGCGGACCACATATATTTGGTGATTTTACTGTCGCTTAACTGCAGTTGCGGTACATACGCTGCCTGCCAGTTCTCGTAGGCCCGCTGATAGACCTCCTGATTTTCCTTGTTAGGTGAAAATGATTTTTCTATTTTTACCAGACGGCGGGCGGTGTCTTTGATATCGGGGTATAAGCCGATGCCCTTGCCGGCAAGGAGGGCGGCGCCCAGAGCGGTGGCTTCCTTTACTACCGGCACTTCCACCGGAATACCGAGTACATCCGTCAATATCTGTGACCAGAGTGCGCTTTTGGAGGCGCCCCCGGCAAATACAATTTTTTTTGGGCGGTTACCTGTTACCTTTTCCACCAGCCGGAGATGACCCAGGGTGACCAGGGCGGTATTTTCCATGATGGCCCGGTAAAAGGAAAATTTGTTGAACTTTTCAGGGTTTAATTCAAAATTCATAAAAGTAGGGGCTGCGTGTTTCCAGTTGATATAATTCATCACATCTGAAAAGGCGCAGATCATGCCGCAGGAACCGGCCGGGACAGCGGCGGCCGCCTGATCCATAATTGCATAGGGGTCGGTGTGCTTTTCGGCAGCCAGACGTTTTTCTTCCGCGCAAAAGGCGTCCCGGTACCAGCGCATTACCAGGCCGGGGTTAAAGGCCAGGGCTTCGTATTGCCATATATTATCAATGGCGTGACAGTTCACCCGCACATCGCATTTTGGGGAAGTCTTGCCCGTATCGGTATTGTACTCGTACTGCCAGAAACTGCCGCCGAAAACCGCAGCCTCGTTTACATCAATGACCCCAACCCCAATGGAGCCTAACTGACAGTCGCCGCCCCCGATGACCAGCGGCATGCCTTCGGCCAGGCCCGTTTCTTCGGCGCCGGTTTTCGATACCTTGGCGATGATGGTTCCACATTCCCGCACTTCGGGGAAAATATCGTCCTTAAGACCGCAGCGGCGGGCTATGCTGGTATCCCAGGTTCTGGTTTTTAGGTTGAAGAGCCCCGTGGTGGAGCCGTTGCTCGGTTCTACTGCCAGCACTCCCGAAAGGCGGTAAATGATCCAGTCATTGAACATGCCGATCCGCGCGACTTTGTTGTACACCTCGGGGAGTTTGTTTTTTATCCAGAGCAGCCGGGGCAGGGCGCCCAGGGCAAAGGTCTGGCCCGATTCAAGGTAGATTTCCCGTTCCAGTTCGCTGTCTATCCGTTTGAGCTGCCCGACCTCGTCGCCGCTGCGGGCATCCACATTGGCGCAGGCCCATATTTCGGTTCCCGCCGCATCGTAGAGCACGATCCCTTCCCGCATACAGGTGCTGGACAGGGCCGCAATTTGGGAAGCCTTGACGCCGGTATCCGCAAGAACCCCCTTGATGCAGGAGCAGGTAAGGTTCCAGTTGGTTTTCCAGTCAAAGTCCATACTGCCCGGATATCGGGGATCCTCCAGATGTTTCCATTCCCGCTGACTGGAACCTATCTGGTTTCCCTGAGTGTCAAAGATGACGGCCCGGACACTGCCGGTTCCCGCGTCAATTGCCATAAGATAATCACCAGACATTTATTCCTCCTTTTCAGTTATCTATTAACCATTGAGCAGTATCCTCGTTACTAATAAGGATATCTATAGAGCCCAAAGCAAGGGCGCCCTTGATGGCCTCCCGCTTGTCTTTTCCCGCAGCAATGCCGATAACATTTGAGAGTGATTTCAGCGCTTCCAGGGGGGTAGTTACCAGGCGATCCTCCAGGGGAGTGACCACCACATTTCCCTGCCTGTCAATAAAATGGCAGAGTATGTCCCCCACGGCGCCGTGCATTTTCAGATACAGAAAGTCATTTTTTGAGAGAACCCCGCTCTTGAGGATGGTGGCCTCGTCGTTCATGCCGCCGATACCTATGATGGTAAAAGAGGCCAGGGAAACCATGCGCACAATTTCCCTGACCGAATGTTCCTCGGTAATGGCACCGACCATTTCTTTGGATGAAACCACCAGGGGGGCGGGAATAAGAAAAAGCCGGGCGTTAAAGACATTGGACCGGGCATTGGGAAGGTATATGCTGACTCCCCCGGTCAGGGAAATGCATGAGATAGGGGTTTCTACGTTTTTGGCAAGGTTGTTCAGGGTTTTTCCGGTGGTATCCCCATAGCCGATGTTGATAATCGCGTCCGGCCGTATGCGGCTGCTGATATACATGGCCGCCGCGTCCGCAATGGCATCGTTGATCTCTGCTACCGTCGCATCCTGCGAAGTAGGGATAATAAAGGAATCTTTGAGCCCATATACCTCAATAAGCTGTTTTTCCAGCTTCATCCGGCGGATATTATCCTCCCGCATGGTGAATTTTATGACTCCTGTCTGCTCCGCCTTGTCCAGAAGCCGGATAACCCGCATGCGCGAGATGCCAAGCAGCCCGGAAATTTGCTGTTGGGTTTTCTTTTCAAGAAAGTAATGCCATGCGGCTTTTACCATCAATTCTTCTTCAAAATCCATCCGTCCCGGCTTCTCCTGTTGTAAGGCTTACAAAACTGAACAATTATATTACGCATAAACAAATATAGCAAGTATTATTTACTAAAATATGAAAATTTGGGATTTTCTGCTGAATTTCTCAAAAATATGTTTGACAAATGATATAGAGGATGATAATATTATCAGTCAGTTGAGCAATATCTATAGAAATGTAGATAACCAGGGGCAGAGGGTAATTTTAAGGTATGAAAGAAATCCGTCAGGGCAGTGAAAAAGACGCTCCAATACTTTCAGTGCGGGAAATGTATAAATCCTTTGGAAGCAATACGGTTCTTTCCGGGATAAATATGGATGTCTATCCCGGCGAGGTGCTGGCACTTATCGGGGGGAACGGGGCCGGTAAAAGCACCCTGGTAAAATCCGTTATGGGAATCTATAAGCCCGATTCGGGGCAGATTTTTATTGGCGGCGAGCCCCTGGAATTTTCACGGCCTGCGGTTTCACTGAACAAGGGTGCCTATCTTATCCCCCAGGAGCCCATGCTTTTTCCCAACATGACAGTGGAGCAGAATGTGCTGATGGGATTCCGGGAAAAGAAATCGGCGCTTAAGGCAAAATTGACGGATATGGTTAAACAGTTGGGCTGGAAACTGGATCTTTCCCGCAGCGCCCGGACTCTGTCAATTGCCGAACAGCAGTTGGTTGAGATTCTCCGGGGGCTGCTCCGGGAAGCCCGGATACTCTTTCTTGACGAGCCTACCAGCGCCCTTACCTTTGACGAAGTCAATTCCCTGTTTGCGGTTATCGAAAATCTCAAGAAAAAAAATATCGGTATTGTGTATATTACCCACCGGTTGAACGAGGTCTTTATGATCGCCACCCATGTGGCTATCATGCGGGACGGGCTTATCACCCTTTCCGGCAAGATCGAAGAATTTAACCGGGAGATGCTGGTTAAGGGACTGTTACCCGAAGATTTTACCGAGCGCGTTCCGGTGGAAAAGCGCGGTTCACGGGTTGTCGAAAAAGACTCGAAGCCGGTTTTTGAACTGCGGAATTTCAACGGTTACGGCTTTGCGGATATTAATCTGTGCATTTACCCCGGCGAGGTACTGGGGCTCTGCGGCGTAGTCGGCGCCGGGCGGACTGAATTGGCCATGACTGTTTTTGGCCGGGACGCGGTTATTTCAGGGCAGGCCCTGTTGGGCGGCGAAGATATAACCAGGATGAAGACCAGGGATATTATCAAAAAGGGCGTCAATTATGTACCGGAGGATCGTTTCCTGAACGGTATTTTCAAGATAAGCGACCTGGCGGGGAATCTCAGTTCCGCCTGCCTGGCTTCCCTTTCCCGTTTTTTCCTCAATTTTGCCGCCGAGCGGGGCATCGCGGAAAAGTACATTTCCGGTTTCAGGATAAAGGCCACCGGGATACGGCAGGAAATGGGCAGTCTCTCCGGCGGAAACCAGCAAAAAGTGGTTATCGGCAGATCTCTTTCTACTACCCCCCGGCTGGTGATCCTTGACGAGCCTACCCGCGGGATTGACGCCGGGGCGCGCGGGGACATTTATGCGATTATCAATGAATTGAAGGAACAGGATGTTGCGGTGCTGCTGATTTCCTCTGATATAGAAGAAATTGTTGAATTAAGCGACAGGGCGATAACCATGTTTCAGGGCAGAATAAATCAGGAATTTCCCAAAGAGCAGATCAATCAGGATAATCTGATGAGGGCATCCTTTGGGGTATATAAGGAAAGCGGAATATGAGGGAAGGTTTGTTGGGCAGCATAAAGGGGGTGTTTAAAATCCGGGAACTCACCTCCCTGTCTTTTGTGGTGATTCTCTTTCTCTTTGTGGGAATAATCAATCCCGGTTTTCTCGCGCTTAACAATATCCTGCTGATATTGAATGACAGCGTGGTGTTTACCATGTTGGCGGTGGGGACTTCCTTTGTGATCATCACCGGCGAGATCGATGTTTCTATCGGGGCGGTTACCGGTCTCTGTGCCGCAGTATCCGGCTCCATGATTCGGGACGGCGCTCCCTGGGGTCAGGCTATAGCCTTCACTCTGTTCCTGGGACTGGTCTGCGGCCTGGTGAACGGTCTGGGCTTTATGTATCTGAAAATCCCTTCAATAATTATTACCCTGGGAACCAGCGGCATTATTCGGGGAATTATCTATGTATATACCGGCGGGCGCTGGGTGGAAGATATGCCCATTGCCTTTAAGAATTTGTCCCGGATTTCTTTTATGGGCTTTTCCATGTTTTACTGGAGCGCCCTGCTCATTGCGGTGGCCGGCGCACTCATCATGACCCGGACCAGGCAGGGCAGGTATTTTGCCGCTATCGGGGACAATATCACCTGTGCCACCTTTTTGGGTATTCCGGTCCGGTTTACCAAGATTTTTTCCTTTGCCCTGGGCGCGGTGTTTGCCGCAATGGGGGGCATCATGTTTGCCAGCAGGGTGGGTTTTGTAGCGCCCATAGCCGGCACGGGTTACGAAATGCGGGCCATTGCCGCCTGTGTTTTGGGCGGGGTAAGTCTTTCAGGCGGCGTAGGTTCCCTTATTGGCGCGTCTATAGGAGCCGTTATCATTGCGTCCATACGGCCCATTCTGGTTTGCACACTTCTGAACTCCAGTCACCTTATTCTTTCTCTTTTTCCTTCTTCTTCTT
>BNVF01000008.1 GCA_025997895.1 Spirochaetia bacterium | reverse complement strand
CATTGGCGCCTTTGCAGAAAGCATGACTGGTAATCAAATAGCGGTTACTTTCCCCCTGCTCACCTGTTCCCCCGGTATGCCGGTGGAGCGTTTTGTAAGCACCGTGTACAAAAACCTCTACTATTACAAAAACCTTGAAACCGCAGGGGGTACTGCCCGGCTGCTGATGGTACCGCCTGGCGGGGTGGAAGGTACTGACTATGATTTTGCCCGGCCAATCCGTAACGGTATCCAGACCTGGACCCAGGCGTTCTATGCGCCAGGGGAACAGCCTTATGATTTTACCCCCCGTTTCAGCCAGTTTGAAGAGATCCATAAGGATTGGCGGACTAATGGTATCCACAGGCCTGATGATAATTTTGGCCTTGCTGGAACCGCTCCCTTTGATTCCCATTTCCTTGCCGCCCTGGTGGCGCCTCGGGGGTTGGTGGTCATTGGAGCCACTCAAGACAACTGGGATAACGCTGAAAGTGCATATATGAGCTATCTGGCCACCCGGGAGGTCTACGATTTTCTGGGGGTCAATGACAATATCGGTGCACGGTTTTACGATACTCTCCACGCTACGGCTACCTGGGATTATTACAACCTGATTGATTTTGGCAATATGTACTTCAACCGGACCTTTGGAACCACCTATACCCGCCAGGAAGGAACAGGTACTTACCCAGAGATTACCGACACCGTGGCTTTCACTGACCAGGACCCCCGGTATTACAATGCGGCGGATGAACCCTTCGCATCCCATGCCTACACCTGGTTTGATCCCCGCAGCCGGGATCCGGCGGGGGTGATGGAATATACCAAACTCAACTGGGCCAACCCCAAGAAGCCTGTTGGTTCTTCCGTAGCCGCTATTGTCAAAGCCTATTTTGATGAATCCACAAATGCGGGTAAGGTGTTGCCCGAATCAGTTTTCTTGCCTGAGGAATAAAAAATTGCTATCCGGGATTCCACTAAAACGGAGTTCCGGAATTTGAATCAAACAGGTTTGTATCCCGGGTAGAGAAAATCCCAGGATAAGTTTATGTCCCTACTTTCAGGCTGTAAGCCTGAAAAAACAATGAGGAGGCTTTTATGAAAAAGACTTGGTTACTGTGTTTATGTCTTATTATTGGACATGCCGCTCTTTTTGCTGGTGGAGGTAAGCAGGACAGCAGTACTGCAAAGCCTGGCGGACCGGTTACATTGCGGTTTTCCTGGTGGGGCGGGGATGAGCGTCATCAGGCTACACTCAAAATGATAGAACTCTATCAACAGCAAAACCCTAATGTAAAGATTGAGGCTGAATACGGCGGATTCGACGGATATTATCAGAAACTGGTAACTCAACTGGCAGGCGGAACCTCGGCGGATATTATGCAGGTTGATCAGCCTTGGCTTTTTGAATTAGCTTCAAAAGGTGAAATCTTTCTGAACCTAAATAATAATTCAGCGATTGATCTTTCCACCTTTGACGCTAATTTCCTTAAAAACTATTGTTCATATAATGGAAATATCAAGGGGCTTCCCACCGGGGCAAACGGTGAAACCCTTCTCATGGATGGAGTCATGCTGCAGCGAGTAGGGATCAACCCCAATACTGTGTGGGACTGGGATAATATCATCAGGGAAGGACCCAAGGTTAACCGGACAAAATCAGATCAATACTTTTTTGGCTTGACCCCTATGCAGGTCCGTTTCCAAGTGGAAAAATATTTCTCTCAAATAGCCGGTGACGTGATAAATGACAGCAAACAGATAGCTTTTACGGAAAAACAGGCTGAGGATGTTTTTACTTACTTCAAACAATGGTTTGATCTGAAAATTATCGCTCCCTTTGCCGATACTATTCTTTAC
Source organism: Spirochaetia bacterium (assembly GCA_025997895.1). Lineage (GTDB taxonomy): Bacteria > Spirochaetota > Spirochaetia > Treponematales > Breznakiellaceae > WQXQ01. The sequence continues at coordinate 77,117 of BNVF01000008.1, read as the reverse complement.
AACCGGAAAGCCTGGGAAAGTCCCGATTGGATTAATGGTAATTACGCCTTCGCCCGCTCATGGTGCAGCGATATGGCAAACTATCGCGGGAAACGGCCATTTAGTGTTACCCAATATCCCATTATGGCGAATCCCAAGGATACGGGGATAATTACCCGGCCTTCCCAGATACTCTGTATCAAAAACGATTCCCCTTACAAGGAAGAAGCTGCCAAGTTTGTCAATTTCATGCTGAACAATCCTGATGGCATAACCGTATTGGGTTCGAGCCGGGGAGTTCCGGCAACTACCATTGGGCGGGAAACCCTGAAAGCCAAAGGGATGCTGGATCCCCAGGTTGAACAGGCTACAAACAATGCCCTTTCCAGAATAGGAAAGCCCCAGTCAGTGTGGCAGACCAATTCTGAAATAACCGCTGTAATGGATGATGTGGTTGAAAGATTTGGTTACGGACAACTGACCCCTGCCCAGGCAGCCAAGGAATTCAGGGATAAACTGACTGCAAAGCTGGCAACTCTTAAATAACAAAATTCTCCTAAACCTGATCCAGAACCCGAGTGGTCATGGATCAGGTTTAAAAAGAAGGGCAGGATAATGAATTATAAAAAATCGGAATCCATTGGTTTACTTTATATTTTACCATGGTTTATTGGATTCCTTTCATTGCAGTTGATACCCCTTATCAATTCATTCTGGTATTCTTTTACCAATTTTCAACTGATAGGGAATTTTAATTTTGTGGGGCTGGAAAATTTCAAGACCCTTTTTACCGATGATCCGGTCTTTTGGCAGTCCCTCAAGGTAACTTTTTATTATGTTTTTATTGCCGTTCCCGGTAAGCTCGCCTTTGCCCTTTTTATTGCCGTTGTTCTCAATCAGAAAAGACAGGGAATCAACTTGTTCAGAACTATTTATTACCTCCCTTCGATATTTGGCGGCAGCATAGCTATTTCTGCCCTTTGGAAGTTTCTGTTTATGAAACGGGGGGTGGTTAACCAGATCTTCGGAATAATCCATATTCCGGCCCAGGACTGGCTAGGAAGTCCGAAGTGGGCCCTTTTTACTATCAGTTTGGTTAACATTTGGGAATTCGGTTCTTCCATGGTGCTCTTTTTGGCGGGGCTTAAACAGATTCCCGAAACTCTCTACGAAGCCGCCAGGATAGACGGGGCTGGCCGGATAAAGATTTTTTTTAGAGTTACCCTGCCGCTTTTAACCCCCATTTTGTTTTTTAATCTTATTATGCAGATGATAAATGCCTTCCAGCAATTTACCAATGCCTTCGTAATTACCAATGGGGGGCCCCTCAAAGCGACTTATTTATACGGCATGATGCTTTATGAACAGGGCTTCCGTTTTTTCAAGATGGGATACGCCTCAGCCCTTTCATGGGTACTCTTCATCATCATATTTGCCTTTACGAGTCTCAGCTTTGGTTCCTCTTCATCATGGGTGCACTATGGGGATAAAATATGAAAATCTCAAAAGTAGCCAACCATGTATTTGCTTACATTTTTTTAGTTTTTTTAGGGTATATCATGATATACCCCCTGCTATTTATGCTTTCCGCCTCATTCAAGTCGAATGTGGAAATTTTTGGCAGTCTCAACCTTATTCCCAGAGAGCCGGTCTTTGATGCGTACGCCAGGGGCTGGCGCGGATCAGGTCAGTATTCTTTTTCCACCTTTTTTCTGAATACCTTTATTCTGGTGCTGCCGACGGTATTTTTTACCCTTCTTTCAAGTACCATTGTAGGTTATGGTTTTGCCCGGTTTCGTTTTTCCCTGAAGAAAATACTCTTTATGCTTATGATCTCTACTTTAATGCTTCCCAATACGGTAATTATTATACCCCGGTATATCTTTTTCAAGAATCTGGGATGGCTGGATTCCTACCTGCCTTTTATCGTACCCGCAATATTGGGCGCTTTTCCTTTCTTTAATTTTATGATGGTTCAGTTTTTCCGGGGCATACCGATGGAGTTGGATGAGTCGGCGCGGTTGGATGGCTGTAACAGTTTTACTACACTCTGGAGAATCCTGCTTCCCCTTTGTACCCCTGCGTTATTTTCAGTAGCTATTTTTCAGTTTGTGTGGACATGGAATGATTTTATGAATGCCCTCATTTATATAAGCAGTGTCAAAAAGTTCCCGGTGGCGCTGGGGCTCAGAATGGCTATAGATATTGGAGGGGAGACCAGATGGAATCAAATACTTGCCATGTCATGCATCAGTATTCTGCCTCCATCACTGCTTTTTTTCTTTGCCCAGAATTATTTTGTAGAAGGTATTTCTACCGCAGGATTGAAAGAATAAGTATAGAATGATAATATAGGCCTATAAAGGAGTAAATAATGCATTCTGATCCAAAAAATCTCAAATTTTGTTACATTGGTGGAGGCTCCCGGAACTGGGCTTGGGTTTTTATCAAAGATCTGGCCTTTGAAAAAGATATTGCCGGGACTATTCATCTTTACGATATTGATGTGGAGACAGCCCGGGCGAATGAGGAGTTGGCTAACCAGGTGATGGCTGCCAACAATCCGGGACAGTTCAGTTTTAAGACTGAAACTTCGCTGGAAAAGGCTTTAAGCGGCAGCGATTTTGTATTTATTTCTATTCTTCCTGGCGATTTTGATCTTATGGCGGTGGATGTTCATGCGCCGGAAAAATACGGTATCTGGCAGAGCGTAGGGGATACGGCAGGTGCCGGCGGACTGGTAAGAGCGCTGCGGACTATTCCCATGTATGAAGAAATTGCCCGTGCCATAGAGCAATGGGCTCCCGATGCCTGGGTGCTTAATTATACGAACCCCATGTCGGTCTGTACCCGGACTCTCTATGAGGTATTCCCCGGTATTAAGGCTTTTGGCTGCTGCCATGAGGTTTTTAATACCCAGAAGATACTGGCGAGGATAGTTGTCCGGGAAGGGCTGGCAAAAGAAGGCGCGGTAAAAAGGGAAGACATTATTACCAGTGTAGTGGGAATAAACCATTTTACTTTTTTTGACCGGGCTTCCTGGAAAAATATCGATCTTTTCCCACTGTGGGATTCCTTTACCAAAGAATTTGCCGAAACCGGTTTTTCCGAAGGCCTTGAAACTGAATGGGACCGGCACTGGTTTAGTTCGGAGGAGCGGGTTAAAATGGACCTTTATAAACGTTTTGGACTTATTGGCGCCGCCGGGGACAGGCATCTGGCAGAATTCTGCCCTCCTCAATGGTACCTCAAAGATCCGGACACCGTAAAACACTGGAAATTCGAACTGACACCGGTTGATTTCCGTATCAAAAAACGGGAGGTGCTGAAAGAGAAAAGTAAAGCCTACCGTACAGGTACTGAAACCCTTGTTCCTGCACATTCCGGGGAAGAGGGAATAAGGCAGATTAAAGCCCTGCTGGGTCTTGGGAATCTGGTTACCAATGTAAACCTTCCCAACAAGGGACAAATGCCGGGCTTCCCCGATGGGGCAGTGGTGGAAACCAATGCGTTCTTCTGCCGGGACAGCGTTCAGCCGCTCATCACAGCGGGACTGCCGAATCCGCTTGCAAGCCTTGTGCTCCAGCATGTGATGAATCAGGAAGGCATTGTTAAAGCGGCGATAAAGCGGGATCTTGCAGCAGCCTTCCGGGTTTTTCTCAATGATCCCCAGATCCGTACCCTGAGCCGGGAAACCGCAGCGGAATTGTTCAAAGAAATGACCGGCAAAACCATTCCGGATTCTTCCGGCTACCGGAGAAATATTTTATAAAGCGGCGGAAGGATTGGCTGCCGCAGGTATTGGAACAGATATCCGAATGGATGTTCCTTTATTAATTTCACTGTTAATGGTGAACTCCGCGTTTCCCTTGTAGAAAAGAATGATCCGTTTGCGGATATTGGCAAGGCCAATCAGGGCTGCCCCTTCGGGTATGTCGGGATTATCGGCGTTAAGTTGTTTCAGAATTGCTTCATCGATTCCCCCGCCATTATCTGTTATCACAATGGCAGCCTTCTCCGGGTTTTCCCGGTAGATGCTGATGTCTATTTTCATAGACTGATTTTCATTTCTGAATCCGTGGGCAAAGGAATTTTCCAGTATCGGCTGGAATATCAGTTTGGGAACCCGCAGCATTTCCGGAATAGAGTCAATATGCCAGTCTGCTGAAAACCTTCCTTCAAAGCGGATGTTCTGCAGTTCCAAATAATATTTGGCATGCGCTATTTCTTCTTTCAGAAGCACTCCGGGATCTTTGGAAATCTCCATGGAGTACTTGAGCAGCCGGGACAGGAGCCGGATCATTCGGCTGACATCATTTTGACCATTGGACAGGGCTATGGCGCTCCAGTTAATGGTTTCCAGGGTATTATTCAAAAAGTGGGGGTTTATCTGCATTTGCAAGGCCCGGTATTCCATGGCTTCTTTCTGGACACGCAGATAATCCTGTTCCATTTTGAAGAATCGGGTTTCCCTTTGATTGGCCTTATAGCTCAAGAACAGACCCAATATACAGGCCGCCAGGGACAGGGTGATGGTCATAAATCCAATGCTTCGGGGAAGGCGGTAGAGATATTCTTTGAGAATACCAAATTCGTAGGTCCAGCCGAAACGGATGGAGGTGAGATAAAAATGGGCGTATTCCCGCCGCAATTTTTCTTCCGATATTTTTGAGTATCCCGGCGTAGAGAGGAGGGGGAGACCCTGTTTATCCCGAATGATAAAGAAGGAACCTTCTGCGGTAAACGGAGACGAGTAAGCGGCTATCAGCCGATCTGCCCGCAGATTCAGAACAATTACCCCCAGAGGCTGGGTAATGCTGTAAATGGTCCGGCAGATACGGAGAATTGGTTTTGGCGGGCCTTCTCTGCTGTTTTCATTGACAATAAAATATTCAGCCCAGAATTCCGATTTTCCGCCATCACTGATATACGAATTATACCAGCCAGTATCACTCATGACTCCAAGGGTGGTAATACCGGTAATACTGGAAAGTACCCGATCCTGGCTGTTATTGAGATACACATAAATAGAATCGATAAAAGGCCGGGCATTAACCGGGGAAGAAATATAGGCCCGGATCATCCGCATATCATAGGCGTCTATCCATTCCAGCCGTTCCGCTTCAAAGATATGCAGGATACGGTTCATCATCTCTGAACTGGTACTGAACATCAGGTTAAGGGAATCCATTTCCGTAAGAATTATTTCGTAATAGGCCTGTAACTGTTCCAGTTGGTTATGGGCTTCCTGTTCACTGCTGCGGGCGACGAATCCAAACGTTATGATCATTGCCCCTCCGCCGAACATAAGGACCGTACATAACAGGGGAAGGCTATGAGCGATGAATGTCCGCAGCAGCCGGTTTTTAAACCAGGGAAGCTTCCGGGCACGGTTCAAGGAAGAAATCTCATTCACCGCGTTCCGCCTGCTGCCTGAACTTTCCGGGGTTTATGCCATAGAATTTTTGGAAGGTTCTGCAAAAATTCTGCACATCCTGGTATCCAAGCGCTTCACTAATATCCCGGTTTTTATACTTGACCGGACTCAACAGCATTTCCGTTGCTTGTTTCATTTTGATCCGCAAAAGACTGTCCCGGAATTTCTCACCAGTCTCTTTTTTAAAAAGCCTGCTCAGGTAAGACGAATCCATGCCCAATTCAGCAGCAATACTGAACAATGAACAAGCTGCGGTCTTTGCCCGCATAATAGCATACACCTGCCTGATAATATGATTGTCTGTCTCCGGAATGATATCCGCTACCGGAAGTTGCTCATTCAGTTCCTGTTTTATTTTCTGAAAAACCTCGTCAATATCTTCAAAGCTGGTGGGTTTAACCAGGTAATACTTCACGCCCAGAGTCATCGCTTCCTGGGCATAGGAAAAATCACGGTATGCGCTGAGCAGACACATGATAGTCCGGTTGCGGGGATTCTCTTTAATGCGGCGGATAAGTTCTATTCCGGACATATAAGGCATACGGATATCCGTAAGGAGTACATCGCAGGTATCCTGATTAAAGAAACCAAGGGCTTTTTGGGGGCTTGCGAATACACTTTTGACCTTGAACCCGATTTTTTCCCAGGGGAAATGTTCAGCCAATCCGTTTCGCAAAACCGGCTCATCATCCACAATTGTCAGGGAATACATTTGGATAGTATACACTGATTTTTAAAAAAATGGTACTTGTCCCGGCTGGTTGGACAGCACTCTCCCTTTCTGCTATTATTAAATTGAGGTATGAGATGTCCTTTTCATTTAAAAACTTGCTCTCCTCAACCCTGGGCGCGCTGTTTGGAAAAGCCGGAAAAGCGCTGAAACCCGCCGTATCTCCCCTGCGGGACCGGCTCCTGGTGGATGCCATACGCCTTGCGGAGCTGCCATCCCCGGCGGTGGCTGAGGAACCCCGCGCGGTGGTTGTGCTGGAACGGCTGAAGAGTTTTGGCCTTTTGCCCCTGGTAAACGATGCGGGGGATATTTTATTGCGGCTCCACTCGGAACAATCCGCCGATGAGGCGCCTATTCTGCTTTTTACCGATCTGGGCTCCAAGCGCTGGCACCCCATGGATTCCCTTGCCCGGCTGGACGCGGAAAACGCCGTTGGTGCGGGATTATCGGACAGCCTGGGCACGGCGGCGCTTCTGTCCATTGCGGAGCGTTACCAGACCGGTGTTTTTCAGTGCCGGCGGGATCTGCTGCTCCTTTTTACCGCCAAGTCTCTGGATGATCCCAACATCAGTTTTGGTCCCATCCTGAACAGTCCCCAGGATCGTCCTTTTGCGGCAATCGGCGTGCGGGGTTTTTTGCTGGATCGCATAACACATTCGATCGGTTCCTACCGGGTGAAGATAAGCGTATCCTGCGAAACCGGGGTAAATGATATTGTTGCACCTAACAAAGTTACCGAAACCCTTATCGACACTGCCCGTACTCTGTTGGGCATAACATGGGATACCGAAGAAAAAACAAAAATGTTTATCCGCCGCCTTGAGGCGCTGACAGTCTACGGCCTTTCGCCCCAGGAAGGCATACTGGAACTGGAGATTGAATCCAGCGAGGCGGCACTGCTGGAACTGGCCATGAACGTCGTGAAGGCTACTGCCGGTAAAATTGGCGAGGCGGCGAAACTAAAAACCGAAACTACGCTGCTCTCGTTTATTCCGCCGGGAAAGCCCGAAAAGAGCATGGAGCTTTTTGAGATTTTGCGGAAGTTGACCAAAGAGCAGCGCCTGAAAATAACCGAGGAAAACGGCGCCGATCCAGCTTCGTTCTTTACCAGCGAGGACATACCTGCCCTGTCTATGGGAATAGCCCTGGGACGTGAAGGGGCGGATCGGGATATTATCAATATTGATTCGGTGGAGAAGGGCAGGCTCATTCTGGAACGCTTTATTGTTGAAATGGGGACACGCAATGGCTTCTGAAAAAAAATCAGAAATTAACGATTCCATTCTGAAAAGAACCTGGCACCATTCCCGTTTTGAGGATCTGGACCGCCTGGTTGCGCTCAAGCAGCAAAAGGGGCTCAAGATTTCGCTTGCCTTTCCCACCCTCAACGAGGAACTCACCATAGGCAAGGAGATTCTGATTATCCGTACCGAGTTGATGGATCGCTTTCCCCTGTTAGACGAAATTGCCGTAATTGACTCATCCTCAAAGGACAAAACCCGCCAGGTGGCGGAGCGTTTTGGCGCACGGGTTATTGCCTCAAAAAACATCCTGCCAAAATACGGAAGCTGTCCGGGCAAGGGCGAAAACCTCTGGAAGAGCCTGTACGCCCTGGAAGGCGACATCATCGTCTGGGTGGATGCGGATATTTCCAACATTGCGCCGAAATTCGTCTATGGCCTGGTGGGGCCGTTGCTTGAAGACGATAACATTTCCTATGTAAAGGCTTTCTACGAGCGGCCCATGCGTTCTTCCGCAGGCGGCATTGCCCAGTCAGGCGGCGGCAGGGTAACGGAGATTCTGGTTCGCCCCCTCTTTTCGCTCTTTTATCCCGAACTGGCCTTTCTGGTTCAACCCCTCTCCGGCGAATACTCAGGCCGCCGCAGTCTTTTGGAACAGCTTTCTTTTTCAACCAGCTACGGCGTTGAGCTTGGCCACCTTATCGATATATGTCAGCTAACTGGCTGCGGCTCTATTGCCCAGGTAGACCTTGATATGCGCATTCACCGCAATCAGAGTACCGCCGCCCTGGGCAAAATGTCCTACAGTATCCTTAACACTTTTTTTGCCAGGGCGGAAAAATACGGTTATGCGAAACTTTTGCGTGAACTTGGAAAACAGCACATCGCCCTTGAACGGCAGGAAAATGATCACCGGGTAATCAAAAGCGAAATAACGGCGGAGGAAAGGCCGCCCATGATAGAGATTGCGGAGTATAGGGAAAAGTTTGGGAAGTGAGGTAGGTGAAAAAATTTGCGGCATACGGTATGGCGGCTGTGCTAAAATCAGCAAAATTGGTTTCGACGCATAGAGGTTGCGCTCCGCTGGGTGAGCCAGCTCCGCAGCAGTTTGACATATTTCAGTGTCTCTCCTATACTGTCAGAAGGAAACAGCATAGGAGAGAACCGATGAAACATACAAATAAATTAGCTTTTTTTAGCGCCGCGTTATTTGCCGCGCTGCTTGCGCTTGTTAGTACCGCCTGCGATATGGCCTGGGTTGACTCTAAATCTTTTGACTACGACCTCCGGGGAACATGGGAGACAAATACCCCTACTTCCCCTGATGGGTATGTAGGTAGACTAGTCATAGGATATAACCATATCACGATTACAGGCTATACAGGCAGCATCAGTAATTGGCCCTCCAGCCCTGATGAAAACACCCGCCCTTTTGGCTCTTTTGGTAAAGGTGTAAAGTATGAAGGATATTCAGAAGAAGGAAAATTATACATTGGCAACGCCGCAGGAATCCCTTATCACTATGACACTAGTAGTCCTCCAGTATTGACATTCTATTTTGGGAAAAAGATTCAAATACTGCACCGAATCAGTACTGATTACTAAGTTTCACTGGAGACTAAGTTTAAACATCACCGGTACTCTTCCCACGCCTTAATCTCCAGCCTGGCGGATCCCATCGCCGTTTTGCCGCCGTTCCTGGCGCCAGGGGAATGGATTACGGCGTCGGCGAGCGCATCAATAAATTCTTTTGCAACCTTGATGTTGGTAAAGAGCGGAATATCAAAATCTACCGCCATGCGCCGGATGATGTAGTCGTTCTTGAGTTCCGTTTCGCGGTTGTTTTTGGGTATGTTGATGATCATGTCCACTTCCCGGCGTTTGATGTAACCGGCGATGTTGGGCTCACGCGATTCCAGGGGCCAGTTGAGGGCTTTAATCGGAACGCCGTTAGCTGCAATAAATTTCGCCGTGCCCCGTGAGCCGAAAAGCTCATAGCCCATTTCAACGAGTTTACGGGCAGAGTCCAAAAAGTCGAGTTTGTTCTCGATGGGGCCGGTAGAGAGGAGTATGCGCTTTTTGGGGATGCGGTAGCCCACCGAGAGCAGCGCCTTGAGAAATGCGTCGGAGAGGTCCGTGCCTATGCAGCCCACTTCGCCGGTGGAGGCCATTTCCACGCCGGAGACCGGGTCGGCGCCGTGGAGCCGGGAAAAACTGAATTGCGCCGCCTTGACCCCTACCCATTCCAGATCCAGGGCGGAGCCTTTCGCCCGTTCCACCGGTTCATCCAGCATGGCCTTGACTGCCATCTCGATCATATTCACCCGGCTTACTTTTGAGCAGAAGGGGAAGCTGCGGCTGGCCCGCAAATTGCACTCAATAACCCGCACCCGGTTGCGCTGGGCCAGGAACTGTATGTTAAAGGGCCCGGTAATGTCCAGGGCTTCGGCAATTTGCTCGCTGATGCGGCGTATCTTCCTGATTGTTTCGATATAGAGCCGCTGGGCGGGCAGCACTACTGTGGCGTCGCCTGAATGGACGCCGGCGTTTTCAATATGCTCGGTGATGGCATGAAAGAGAACCTCGCCCCGTCGGGCTACCGCGTCAATTTCAATTTCCTTGGAATTCTCAATAAATTTTGAGATAACTACCGGGTGTTCCGCCGAAACATCCGAGGCAAGGCTGAGGAATTTCTCAAGGCTGTGGTCGTCCCAGGCCACGTTCATGGCTGCGCCGGATAGCACATAACTTGGCCGTATCAACACCGGGTAGCCCGCTTCTGCGGCGAATGTCTTTGCCGAGGCAAGATCGGTAAGCTCCTTCCATTCGGGCTGCTCAATTCCCAGCTTGTCCAGCAGGGCGGAAAATTTGTTGCGATCCTCGGCCATGTCGATTGACTGGGGGCTGGTCCCATAGATCAGGGTTCCCGCCGCAAAGAGTTTGGTTGCCAGGTTGTTGGGGATCTGTCCGCCCATGGAAAGGATGATTCCGTCTGGCCGCTCCCGCTCGTAAATATCCAGAATCCGCTCCAGGGTGAGTTCCTCAAAGTAGAGCCGGTCGCACATATCGTAGTCGGTGGAAACCGTTTCCGGGTTGCAGTTGACCATGATCGAGTAACGCCCCAATTTGCGGGCGGTGTCCACGGCGTTGACGCAGCACCAGTCAAATTCAACGCTGCTCCCGATACGGTAAGCGCCGGAACCCAGCACCATCACCCCGCGTCCCGCCGGACTCACGTCGTCTGCGGGTATGCCCCCGCTACCAAAGGCTGTGACACTGCCAAAGGCTGCGCCGCTGCCTGCCGCCGGTGTTGAACCTGCCGCGCCGTAGGTCATATACAGATAGTTGGTCTTTGCCGGATACTCCGCCGCCAGGGTGTCGATCTGCTTAATCGCCGGCCTGATGCGGTATTCCTCCCGCAGGCTGCGGACTTCCATTTCAGAAAGCCCTACAAACTCCCCAATCCGCGCATCGGAAAAGCCCAGCCGCTTCGCCCTGGCGAGCAAATCGCGGTCAATGGAACGTGATGCGCCATGTTCACAAAGGGCGCGTTCAGTTTCCAGCGCATTGGCTATTTTATACAAAAACCATTTGTCGATTTTGGTGAGTTTGTGAATTTTTTCTACGCTCCAGCCTTCAGCTAAAGCGCGGTAAATAACGAAAATACGCCGGTCTGTGGGTTTTTGCAGGGCGTCCCGGATTTTGGCGGCAAGACCGCCTTTTGCGGGTTTTTGCGCTTTTGCGCGTTTATTTTTCTTTGCCGTATTGTCCGCCGCACTGGATACGCCGCCGCTGAGCGCGGTAAAACCTCCGCCGCAGAACGCGTCTTCGCCGGCAAGTCCCGGCGCTCCTATGCCGGTCATGCGCAGGGCTTTTTGCAGGGCTTCCTCAAAACTCCTGCCTATGGACATGACTTCGCCAACTGACTTCATCTCCGAACCGATGCGGAGGTCCACGTTCTTGAATTTGGCCAGGTCCCAACGGGGAACTTTTACCACGATGTAGTCCAGTGCCGGCTCAAAGCAGGACTTGGTTACCCTGGTGATGCGGTTTTCAATGTCGATAAGCGAATAGCCCAGGGCGAGTTTTGCCGCCACAAAGGCCAGGGGATAGCCGGTGGCCTTGGACGCCAGGGCGGAGCTCCGGGAAAGCCGGGCGTTTACCTCGATGATGCGGTAGTCCTCGGAAACAGGATCAAGGGCGTACTGAATGTTACACTCGCCGACGATTCCCAAATGACGTATAACGTCAATGGCAATGCGCCGCAGTTTGTGGTATTCGGAATCCGTGAGAGTCTGGGAAGGGGCGACTACGATGCTTTCGCCGGTATGTATCCCCAGGGGATCAAAATTTTCCATATTACAGACTGTGATACAGTTGTCAAAAGCATCCCGCACCACTTCATACTCGATTTCTTTCCAGCCGCCAAGCCATTCTTCCACCAGCACCTGGGGCGCGTCGTTCATCTCGCTGGTTCTGGCAAAGGCCCGGTCGCAACGGCGGCGCAGTTCCGCCTCGTTCCGGCATATTCCCGATCCCGCTCCGCCCAGCGCGTAAGCCACACGGGCCATCACCGGGTAACCGATTTCTTTTGCCGCTTCCGCCGCAGAATCCGTATCGTTTACCGCAGTGCTCCGGGGGGCAAGGGCGCCGATCTCATTGAGCCGTTTTACAAAGAGCTCCCGGTCTTCGGTATCCTCGATAGTTTTAACCGGTGTACCAAGCACCTTTACCCCGTATTTGTACAGTGTACCGTCCCTGTCCAGGGCGACACCACAGTTCAGGGCGGTCTGTCCGCCAAAGGAGAGCAGCAGCCCGTCAGGCTTTTCCTTTTCGATAACCTGCCGCACATACTCAGGTGTTACCGGCAGGAAGTAGGTTGAATCCGCCATACCTTCGCTGGTCTGAATAGTGGCGATATTGGGATTAATCAGAACGGTTTTAATCCCCTCTTCGCGTAACGCCTTGAGGGCCTGGGAGCCGGAATAGTCAAATTCCCCGGCCTGCCCAATTTTCAGCCCGCCGGAACCGAGAACCAAAACTTTGGAAACCTTTTCTTTAGCCGTCCCGCTCATTTTACACTCTCCCTCACCTGCTCAATAAATCTGTCAATCAGGAATTCCGTGTCTCTTGGCCCGGGACAGCCTTCGGGGTGGAACTGCACCGCGGAAAAGGGCTGCTTTGTTGAGCGTATTCCTTCGATGGTGCCGTCGTTGGCATTGGTGAACCAGGGCTCCCAGCCCTTGGGCAGGGTCTCGTTCCGCACTGCATAGCCGTGGTTCTGGCTGGTGATGTAACAGCGCCCGGCGCCGATCTCTACGCAGGGCTGGTTCTGCCCCCGGTGACCGTAGGGGAGCTTGTAGGTGTCCGCCCCGGCTGCCAGCGCCATGATCTGGTTCCCCAGGCAAATGCCGAAGATGGGCTTGCCCAATGTGAACGCCTTGCGCACCATAGCAATGGTTCTGCCGCAGTCCTTGGGGTCTCCCGGCCCATTGGAAAGAAAAAGCCCGTCGTATTCAATGCTGCTTAAATCCTGGTTCCACGGCACCCGTACCAGCTCAACGTTACGCGCCAACAAGCAGCGGAAAATATTCGCCTTGGCCCCGCAATCAACCAAAACAATCTTCACCCGCTTGCCCTTGCCTTTGGGCGCAGGCAGAAAAGTTTTTACTTCCTCATGGGAAACATCAGCCACCGGATTAAGCACTACTCCCGAATCTATCGTCACCTCACGGCTTCCCTCAACAAGAATTTTCCCCCGCATCACGCCCCGCTCACGCAGACGCTCGGTAAGGGAGCGGGTGTCTATGCCGTAAATGCCCGGCACGTTTCCCTTTTCCAGCCAGGCGGAAAGGGTGGAGCCCGATTCAAAGTGGCTCGGTTCCTCACAAAGCTCGGAAATCACAAAGCCCGAAACCTGGATATGATCGGATTCAAAATGAAGGGGGATACCCTGTTCGTCAAAAAAAGGCTCGCCGCTTTTCGCCTTTACCGGCACACCGTAGTTCCCCACCAGGGGGTAAGTGGATACCAAAATCTGCCCCCGGAAGCTGGGGTCCGTCAGTGACTGGGGGTAGCCGGTCATGCCGGTGGTAAAGACCACCTCCCCGGCCTGGGAGCGGCTCTTGCCAAATGACCAGCCTGAGTATTCGGAGCCGTCTTCCAGCACAAGCTTCGCCTGCCGGGTAGGTTTTGCCACAGTTTCACTTTTCGCCATGATTTTCTCGCCGCCTTATATTTCTGTTCCCGGTAATACTATACCAGATGTTTAATTTATACAAGGTAGATAGGAAAATTAGGAGTGAAAAATCAATTTTATGCTATTTCTCACTTGTTAACTCCTTGAAATTCAGGGAAAATTGAGTTTCTCGTTCTTAATTCTGCTTAATTAAGGTACTTTCTACTCCATAGATATTACTCAGTATTTTAAATCAGCGTTTTAAGACGGCTTCCATTATTTCGCTGACTTCAATGGTATCCGCCAGGGGGACTATATCGCTTTGTATTTTCCCCCGGCGGATACATTCCGTTAGGTGCAATATTTCAAATTCAAAACCCGAAGGCGTTTCTAAACGGAATTCGTCTAGCGCCTCTTCCCGGTAATCCGTGGCTGTGGGCGAAGCAAAAAGTTCTATCCTGGGGGCGCTGCTAAACCGGGGGGCTATACGGATATATCCTTCATCGCCTGTAATACAGGCGTCATTGCAGGCGAAAAAACCGATGCTGCAGGAGACTTCCGCGATAAAACCGCCTGAGTATTCAAGCAGCACAAAAGTGGAAAGATCTACGCCGGTTGCAGCGGGGACTACCGAAGCTTTGATGTTCTGTAATTTTCGATCCATGGCAAAATGCCGCGCCAGGTGTAGGCCGTAGACCCCCAGGTCCAGGAGGGCGCCGCCTCCCAGTGCCGGATCATAAAGCCGCTGGTATTCATCGGGACTGCGGTTGGCGCAGAGACTCGCCCGCAGGCCGCAGGGATTGCCGATGCGCCCCGCCCTGACCCACTCCTCCGCCTTGAGCACCGTTGGCAAAAAGCGGGTCCACACGGCTTCCATGAGAAAAACCCCTGCCGCTTCCGCCCTGGCCGCCAGAGTCCGGGCGTCGGCGGCACTGGTTACCAGGGGTTTTTCACAGAGGATGTGCTTTCCTGCGGCAATGGCTGCCTCGCAGCAGCGGAAATGTTCGTTGTTGGTCACGGCAATATACACGGCATCTATGCCAGGATCGCGTAGTAGTTCCTCATAGGCGCCGTAGCTCCGCTCAATATTCCATGCCGAGGCAAATTCCCGCGCCCGGTTAATGTCCCGGGAAGCTACCCCGAGGACAAGCCCCCCTGGCACAAGGCCCTGCTGAAAGGTCGAAGCAAATTTCGCCGCTATTCGGCTCGCCCCGATAATTCCAAACTTTACCATGTGTCAAGTATACAGAAAAATTTCCGTTTTGTCCTGATGAAAAGGGTCTGCGGGTTTTTGCCGCCCGCCTCACCCAAACAACAGTACCAGTACATTGATGATCTGGGGAAATACCGCTATGGCGATCACGGCACGGAAAACCTGAATGATGATAATCAGGGTGTTTTCCACCCCAATATCGGCGGAACTCAGGGCAACATCGGAAGCTCCGGCAGGAGTGGTGATCAACATCCCCTCTTTCCGGTTAAAGCCGCAGGTACGGCTGAGTATTTTTCCCGTAACAAAACAGTTGATAATATATCCGGCAAGGATTATGACCACAGGCAGGGCAAGCAGTTTAAAGCCCCGGACATCGTTCATGGTTATAGAACTGCCTATATAACACCCGCTGACAAGGAGGGCTATTTTTTTTACCCACGGCGGAAGGTACGCGAAATCGAAGCAGAGCTTCAAGATTAGCACGGCGATGATAGCAAACAAAAAGGTTCCCGCCGGAATGCCGCTCAAGCTGCCAAGGAAACCAGCGGCCAGGGCGGCGGTCATGGTACATATAAAGGCAAGCGGCGATTTTACCCCTGATTTTATCCGCTTCATGGTTCTTCCCGCCGCTCCCGCGCTTTCGGTCTCATATTCGTTATGCGCAACTTTGTCATCAATATTCGCCCTTTTTTGCCTTTCCAATTTGAAACACAGATTGTCAAACGCGAGGATCATGGGCGGGAAAAACCCCACTCCCATTATGTAACGGGCAAGCTGGGTAAGGGCAACCTTGGGAGTATCCGCTCCCATGTCAGCGGCTATGATCGGCGTATCGGTAACTCCGCCGGGAATGACGCACATCATGGCGGTTACCAGGTCTATCGGGCTTACCAGGTGAATCAAAACACCGGCGGCTATGTTCAGCACGAGGTAGGCAAGGAGCATGATAGCGGTAGGCTTTACCATCTGGGGCAGGCATTTGAGGTCGCTTTTTTCCATGGTACAGCCGATTAGTGCGCCGGCGATAACCTGCACCAGAAACCGGGTAAAAGACGGCACATAGGCAATCTTGAAGAAAACGCTTAACAGGGCGGTACCTACCATGGCACCAATCCGCAGTCCGTTGGGTATCTTCAATAAAATAAAAAGCACACCGAATATTCCGCCCGCCAGAAGGGTGAGGGGAATGTTAATCAAAAGCAATTGGGACATTATGCATCACCGGATTTCTTTGGCGCTGTGCTGCCCCGTATTATCAGCGAGGGGGGAACCAGTTCCGGGGTAAGGGCAGGGCTGTTCTGGTTGAATTTCCTGATTAGGTTGACGGCCTTACGGGCGATTCGGTCGTAATGGATGGAGACCGTAGTGAGGGGCACGAAAAAATCGGCGCCAGGAGAGATGTTTCCGTAGCCGGTTACCGAAAGCTGCCGGGGTATACTGATCCCCATCTCGTAGGCCCGGCGCAGAACCCCCCCGGCAATAATGTCGGAGCCGGTAACAATCGCCGAAAAACCGCCGCTTACCGGGTGGGTTTTAAGCAGCATATCCAGCCCCTCGGAGCCAAATGCGGCGGTATTGGCGCCGAAAAGGGTAGGCATGGTTTCCGGGTTGAGCCGGTATTCCTCCAGGGCCTCTGTTATGCCGGAAAGCTGTTCCGGCGCCAGATAGCCCTGGCCGGCGATAAAAGCGATACTGGTATGCCCCAGTTCCAGCAGGTGAGATGCGGCAAGATAAGCGCCCTGCCGGTGATCCGGCAGTACCGAATTGGGCAGGACCTGCGCACCCACGCTTGCCAGCGAGACAATGGGAGTGTCGGAGTTGATGGCCATATCCATATAGGATGGGGGAAAGTCCCCGTTAAAGCCGGAAGGGTCAAAAAAGATGCCGTCAGCATCCCGGCGCAGCATCTCCCCAATCGCCTCCAGGCAGGAATCCCCGTCGGCTTCGGGAAGGGAAATACTCAAGGAGTAACCGGCATTGCGGCAGGCGTTTTCCATTGAAGAAACCAGATCCGCAAAATAGAAAAAAGTCCCCTTGGGGATAATCAGGGCAATCAGATTGGTTTTTTTGGTAGAAAGGCTGACGGCGGCCTGATTGGGGGAATAATTCAGTTCCTGGGCGGCGCTTTCGATAATTTGCCTGCTTTTTTCGGAGATACGGTTTTCCCGCTTGTTCAGTACCAGTGAAATTGAGGTAATCGACAAGCCGGTTTTTTTCGCAATATCCTTTATAGTAACGCCCATAACATCCTCATTTAGCGAAAGCGCTTTACCACATTGTAAAACCTTTTTCCGGCAATGGCAAGGAAAAATCCCATATTTTCCGGAAAACAACCCAAAGATTTGAATATGAGCAAGTTTCAAAATGAGGGTATGTACTCGCTATTACCAGCAGGGAGGGGCGGGCAGCGCTGCGGGGACTGAAAAACCTTGTAGAGTCCAACGCGCACTGCGTCAGCTAAAGCTGCCGCGCATTTTCTGCATATAGCGGTATCTATTGGCGCTACACCATGCTACATTTGGTTATCCACACGTTGCACGTGCTTTGTTGGGTGTACATCCCCTGCCCGGTTTCTCGTTCCTAACCAAGCGATATAAGCTAAGCTATTCTGTCCGTGCTTCTAAACCAGTGATCCGGGCAGCAATAGTAACAGCTAAGGTTCAGCCCTGCGGGCTGCTTTAATCGACAGGTATGTTCCATCGGGGAATTCCAAATGTTTTTCAGTCCCCGCCGGGCATACCCCAGCCCGGCGGCTGAAGAGCGACTAACTCCCTCATTTTGAAACTGGCGCAAATATTTTGGATTTTTTGAATTTTTTGATTGACAAGCGCCGGTAACTGTCTCTATACTTAAAGCGATAAAACGCTTTATCAGTTGGGGTCGAAGAGGAAGGAATATATCATAGTTTATGAAAATTGAAGTATTTCAGACCAAGTTGACGCCCTTTGATCGGGATGTTACCTTCCGGGTAATGACCCCCGACGGATACGAGGAAGGGGACCGGCTCTATCCGGTTTTGTATATGAACGATGGGCAGGATATTTTCAGGGACGAGGACAGTTTTTCCGGCCACAGTATACGCTATGCCGATTATTACAACGATTACTCCCGCTTCCTGCCCCAGGTAATTATCGTCGGTATTGATTGTCCTGCTACCAACCGGGAACGGAGCATACAGTACACCCCCTATACCAAACATTTTACGGTGCCTGAATGGAGTTCCTATGAGAGCGATGTGGCGGGAACCGGCAAGTTATACCTGGAATGGCTGGTACGGGAGTTCAAGCCCTGGATCGACGCAAACTACCACACCAGGAAACAGGCCGCCTATACGGGCCTGGGGGGCTTCAGCAGCGGGACCATTGTTTCCACTTATGGGGTAATCATGTACCCCGAAACCTTTTCCCGCTTGTTGTGTATCAGCGGGTCTTTCTACAATTGGATGGATTGCCTGGACGCGACCCTGGAACAGGCGAATCTGGATCATATCAAGTACATCTACCTTGACGTCAGCACCAACGAACAGGGGCGGCTTACCACCAGCGAGCAATTTCTGGAGGGAACCCAAATGATGTACCAGCGTTTTATTAACTGCGGCTTTGACGAGACCCAGCTCAAATACCGGGTGCTCAAGGGCCTGACCCATACCCAGGGCGGCTGGCGGCTGCGTTTTCCCGACGCGGTACGGTGGATTTTCCGCGATCTGTGATCGCGATTATCAATATTTTTGTTATGGAGGAAAAAGATGAAAAGAATTGCAAGTGTAACGCTTATTGCGGCTTTGCTGGTCATAAGCACCGGTATGGCATTCGCCGGCGGATCGCAGGGCGGCACGCAGAGCGGTGGCGCGCAAGGTGCGTGGAAATTTGAACGCAAGGTAACGTTCATATCCCCCTGGGGGCCGGGCGGCGGGTCAGGTCCCACTATCCGCAATCTCGTACCCCTGGTGCAGGAAGTAATCGGCGTTCCCTGCGAGGTACAGCACATTGAAGGCGCCGGCGGCGCTAACGGCGCGATTGCGGCCCAACGCCAGCCGCCTGACGGTTATACCTGGCTGCTTGCCACCCAGAGCCAGATAGTTCTTGATTTGCAAAAAACCCTTCCCTATGATTTCAAATCGGAATTCATCCCTGTCGGCAAACTGGTACACTCAACCAACGGCCTCTTTGCTTCATCCAAAGCCATGAAAGGCAAGTACACGGATTTCAAGAGCTTTATCGCCTATGTTAAAGCCCATCCCAAGGAGCTCTCCTGTGCCATGCTTTCCGCAGGCGGAACCGACGCTGCTTCATTGTACCAGACCCTGGCGCTTGCCCTTGGGGTCCCCATGAACCAGGTTGAAAATTATGTCAAAATCGTCAGTTACGGCGGCGGATCAGAGATTGATTCAGCCCTTGTGGGCGGACACATTGACGTAGCCATCGCAGGACCCGGCGATGAGGCCGGGCTTATTGAATCAGGCGACGTGATCCCCCTGGTTGTTCTGGCTGAAAAACGCATGGTTTCGTTCCCCGATATTCCCTGCACCGGCGAACTGGGCATTGCCTCCTATATCGGTACCTGGCGCGGTATCTGGGCGCGGAAAGGTACTCCCCAGGCGGCAATAGACGCCATGGAAGTCGCGCTGCAGAAGGCATGGAATATGAAGCCCTATCAGGATTTCTGGGTCGCCGAGGGTTACAACGAGCGGACAGGCTTTCAGGGACAGGCTGATTTTAAAAAGCTGGTAGACGCTGAATATTCAACGATGGAAGAATATTTAAGAATCAGGGGTCTCATAAAGTAGACAATGTGGGACAGCGGTTTCTTGCCGTTGTCCCTTTTTTAATGGAGGAAATGGTAATGGCCTTGGAATTAATCGTAAACGTGGTGCTGATGATCGCCGCTGTTTTTACTTTTTGGTATGTGGGCGCGACCATGCCCAAATCCCCTGATTCGGAAATGGGAGCCGAGCAATGGCCCCAGCTTCTGCTTGTTCTGCTGATTATCGCTATAGCGTATAACCTTTTTAGTTATTTCAAAAAAAATAAAAAAGAAGATGTTAAGGCGGCTTTTGCCGCGTTTTTTCCGGGCATAGTCCGTTTTGTAAAAAGCAAACTTTTTATCGGCATGGTTTTACTCATGGTTATGTCGCTCCTGTACGAGTCCCTGGGTTTTATCGTGACCTGCCCGCTTTTTATGATTAGCTATGGATTTTTGCTGGGCGCCCGCAAACCGCTTCCCCTGATAATTTCTTCGCTGGTGATAACCCTCGTTCTCTATATAGGGTTTTCCGTATTTTTAAGCGTCATGCTTCCCCGTGGTTATGTGCCATTCCTCAGAAGCGCCGCGTTTTTCCTGGAATCAATTTTTGGACGTTAGAGAGGGGTATCGCCGCCTTACGGCGTCGTTCGATTATTATCGCCGCTCACGCGGCTTAGTATAGGGGGAAATATGTTTGATTTGCTAATACAAGGCTTTGCGGTATTATTTGTACCGAAAATGTTTCTTTTTGTAATATTGGCCGTGTTTCTGGGGACTCTGTTTGGCGCACTACCCGGCGTGAGCGCAACTATGGCGGTAACCCTGGGAATTCCTTTTACCTACAGCATGACGCCGGTGGAAGCCATTGTTTTTTTGGTAGCTGTCTACTGCGCCTCTATCACCGGCGGCGGCATGACGGCGATTCTGTTCAAAATTCCCGGCGTGCCTTCCAGCGCCCCCACCACCTACGACGGCTATCCCATGGCCCAGCGGGGCGAGGCGGGAAAGGCTCTGGGTATTCAGTTGCTCAGTTCTGCCATAGGCGGTATGTTCGCCGCCCTGGTCATGCTGCTGCTCTGCGGTCCCTTAACTACCGCTGCGGTGAGTTTTGGCCCCGCCGAGTTATTCGCCATTGCCTTTTTGGGCCTTTCAATTCTTTCCAGCCTTGATACCGACAATATCTGCCGCACCATAATATCCGGGCTTATCGGCCTCTTGCTTGCGTGCATCGGTATCGATCCCCTCCTTGCGGTGCCGCGCATGACCTTCGGCGTCCGTTCCCTGAACAGCGGCATGGAGATGATACCCATCATGATCGGCTTTTTTGCCGTAACCGAGGTTTTAAAGCAGACCGTAAAGCGGGACAAGCTGGACGCGGTAGGCGAAGTAAAACAGATGAAAACCGTATTTCCTTCTTTTAGGGAAATGTTCGCCGCAAAATGGACTATTGTACGCTGTTCAATAATGGGAACGATTATCGGTATTCTTCCCGGAGCGGGAGCCACCATCGCCGCCTTTATGTGCTATTCCATGGAACAGAAACTGTCCAGGCATCCTGAAAAATTCGGAACCGGCTGTATTGAAGGAATTATCGCCCCCGAAACGTCGAATAACGCCGCCACCGGCGGTTCCATGGTTCCGCTCTTGTCGCTGGGTATACCCGGTGGCAACGCGGCCGCGATTATGATGAGCGCCCTGGTATTAAAGGGAGTGCAAATGGGGCCCATGCTGCTGGTACGGCAGCCGCAGTTCCTCTCGGCAACCTTTGCCTCAATGTTTGTTTCTAACATCGTCATGATTTTTGCCGCCATATTGCTTGCCAAAATTTTTGTGCAGGTATTGCGTATTCCCTATTCAGTTTTGGGGCCCATGATTATCATGATGGCTACTATCGGCGCTTTTGCCACAAAAAACATCGCCATAGACGTTGTTACCATGGCGGTGGCCGGACTTATTGGTTTTATTTTTATTACCTGCAAATTCAACGTTTCGGCGATGATTCTCGGACTGGTACTCGGTAAAATCTGCGAATCCAACCTGCGGCGGGCGTACATAATTGCCCCCGGCGACACATTGCTGTCAACGACCTGGAACGTTTTCAAAGCGCCGCTTAAAATCGCGCCTGTTCCGCTTACGGCCATACTCATGATCGCGTGTGCGCTTATACTGTTGGGGCCGGTGTTAAAGCCGCTGTTTGCAAAGTTGATCGGTAAAAAGCCGGCTGTAAAATAGGGAACATATATGGAAATAACACAAACCAGTGTAGCCGGGACCATGGAATCCAGCGATGTTATGATAACGGTGGAGCCCGGCCAGAAGGGTATAGAGCTTGAGCTTGAGAGCATTGTGGCAAAACAGTTTGGCCGGGAGATTCGCCGGGCCATTACCGAAACCCTGCAGGAGTTGGATGTGAAAAACGCCAGGGTGAAAGCGGTGGATAAAGGCGCCCTGGACTGTACCATACGGGCCAGGGTGAAGACCGCGGTGTTCCGGGCCAATGGAAAAACGGCCTGCGACTGGAAAGTGTAAGAAGAGGCAACGATGAAGCAACTGCGAAGAACCATGCTGTATGTCCCGGGAAATAACGCCGGGATGATACAAGACGCGGGGATATACAAGGCCGATAGTATTATGTTCGATCTGGAAGATTCGGTTTCTGTCCATGAAAAAGACAGCGCCCGTTTTCTGGTATTTCAGGCCCTGACGACTCTGTCATATCCCGGCAAGGAACTGGTGGTGCGGATCAACGATCCCCATACAGATACCGGCGCGGAGGACATACAGGCCATTGTGCGTACCGGCAAGGCGGTGATACGGCTGCCTAAAACTGAGACGCCCCAGGACGTGATCGACTGCGAGTCTATGATAGAGACCGTTGAAAAAAAAGCCGGGCTTCCGGCAGGTTCCGTCAAAATGATGGCGGCTGTTGAAAGCGCCGCCGGTGTGCTTAACGCCAAAGAAATCGCCCTTGCAAGCAAGCGCCTGACAGGCATCGCAATCGGCGGCGAGGATTATGTAACCGACCTCCGAACCAACCGCTCCCCCGAGGGAATAGAGCTGCTTTTTGGGCGGAGCATGGTTCTCCTTGCCGCCAGGAACGCCGGTATCGACGCTATAGATACGGTGTTCTCCGATGTGAACAACGAGGAGGGGCTGCGCAAAGAGACTATGCTCATCAAACAGCTTGGCTTTGACGGCAAGAGCATTATCAACCCCCGGCAGATAAAAATTGTGCACGAAATATTTACTCCCACGGAAAAAGAGGTACAGAAAGCCCTGGCGGTGCTTGGGGCTATCCACGAGGCCGAGCGAAAAGGCTCCGGGGTTATTTCCCTGAACGGCAAGATGATTGATAAACCCATTGTTACCAGGGCCGAGCGAGTGCTGGATCTGGCGCGGGCTGCGGGTATTCCCATTGATGAAGGGGCACAGGGATGAAGGATGAATTGAATAACATCAAAGGTCTTCAGGAGATAAAAGCCATTCATGGCGTCTTTGATTTGGATAAGCTGCAAAAAGATTACAGCACTCTGGCGCAGCGGGAAGTTTCGCATAACAAAATAGTGTCAGGTCTGGAGGAGGCGGTGCGGCTCTGCGGGCTTAAAAACGGGCAGACCATTTCCTTTCACCACCACTTCCGGGACGGCGATTATATCGTCAACATGGTAATAGACAAGTTGGCCGGGATGGGCTTTAAAGACCTGGTATTGGCCGCTTCTTCTCTGACCGACTGTCATGCACCGCTTGTCAAACACATTCAAAACGGCGTTATCAGCCGGATTGAGACTTCGGGGCTGCGGGGAAAACTGGCGAATGAAATTTCCAAAGGGCTTATGGAGATACCGGTGGTCTTCCGTTCCCACGGCGGCAGGGCCTACGCCATAGAGACCGGCGAGCTGGCCATAGACGTAGCCTTTCTGGGGGCGCCATCCTGCGATCCCTTTGGCAACGCCAACGGCTATTCCAGAGACAGCGAGAGCGGTGTTAAATGCGGCTCCATGGGTTACGCGAAATGCGATGCCCAGTATTCAAAGAAGACGATAATCATTACCAACAATATCGTGCATTTTCCCAATGTGCCCTTTGGAATTCCCGAAAGCGATGTGGATTACATCGTCAAGGTGGATGAGATAGGCGACTCCGCGGGAATTATGAAAGGCGCGACCCGCTTTACCACCAACCCCAAAGAACTGGTCATGGCGGAGCTTGCTGCCGACGTGATCGAGGCATCTGGCCGCCTGGTAGACGGTTTCTCGTTCCAGACCGGCACCGGCGGGGCTTCCCTGGCGGTAACCCGCTTCCTGCGCGAAAAGATGAAAGCCAAGGGCATTACCGCGAGTTTTGCTCTGGGCGGCATTACCGGCTCCATTGTGGATCTCCACGAGGAAGGGCTTGTCAAAAAACTGCTGGATGTGCAGGGCTTTGATCTTAAGGCGGCAGACTCGCTCAAAAACAACCGCTTCCATCATCAGATTTCGGCGGAATATTACGCCAGCCCCAGGGGCGCCGGTGCGGCGGTGAATCAGCTTGACGTGGTGGTACTTTCCGCCCTGGAAGCGGATGTTAACTTCAACGTTAATGTGCTCACCGGCTCTGACGGCGTTATCAGGGGCGCCATAGGCGGCCATCAGGATACGGCCTACGGCGCATCGGTTACCGTTGTGGTCTGCCCCCTGACGCGGGGACGGCTGCCCTGCATTGTTGACCGGGTGGGAACCATTGTAACGCCGGGTAAAACCGTAGACGTGATCGTTACCGAACACGGCGTTACGGTGAACCCCGCCAGAGACGATCTGAAAGAGCGTTTTGCCGCCGCCCATCTGCCGGTTTTCCCCATTCAGGAACTACGGGCCAGGGTGGAGACTCTGGTGGGCAGACCCGACCCGGTGGAATACACCGATCGTGTGGTGGGGCTTGTTACCTACCGCGACGGCAGCATCATCGATCTTATCCGCCAGGTGCGCTAAAAGCGCCGTGTGTTTGCCTTACAACCGCTTTGTGATAGCGTCGGTAAATTCCCAGGAATCGAGTCGCTGTGCAGGAGCGGGACTGGCAAGCAGGGCAAGATCGCCGGTCATGTCCCCTTCCTCCACGGTTTTGAGAGTAGCCGCTTCAAGTTTCTTCGCAAAGGCCGCCAACTCCGGCGTATTGTCCAGTTCCGCCCGCTTTGCCAGGGCGCCGGTCCAGGCGAAAATCAGGGCGATGGGGTTGGTACTGGTTTTTTCGCCCTTTTGCCAGCGGTAGTAGTGCTGCTGCACTGTGCCGTGGGCAGCCTCGTACTCAAATACACCGGAGGGAGAAACCAGTACGCTGGTCATCATGGCGAGACTTCCGGCGGCGCTGGCAATCATGTCGCTCATCACATCGCCGTCGTAATTTTTGCAGGCCCACAGGAAGCCCCCATCGCCTTTAACCACACGGGCTACCGCGTCATCAATTAAAGTATAAAAGTAGCTGATGCCGGCGGCGGCGCATTGCTCCTTAAACTCGGTTTCATATACCATGTTAAAGAGTTCCTTAAAACGGCCGTCGTAGATTTTGGATATCGTATCTTTAGTGGCAAACCAGACCGGCAGTTTTTCGTTTATGGCGTACAGAAAACAGGCACGGGCAAAGCTCTTAATCGATTCGTCCAGGTTGTGAATCCCCTGCACAATTCCGCCGGCCTTCATATCCGCCACGGTAATGCGCTGTGCAGCAGAACCGTCCGCCGGGGTATATACTATCTCGACCTTTCCCGCCCCGGGAATACGCATCTCCGCCGCCTTGTACACATCCCCATAGGCGTGCCTGCCGATAACGATGGGTTTTTTCCAGGTTGATACCGAGGGCTTTACGCAGGACACGGTAATGGGCTTACGGAACACCGTGCCGTCCAGAATGGCCCTGATGGTCGCATTGGGGCTGGGGAAAAGATTTTGCAGCTTGTATTCGGTCTTGCGCGCCGCGTTGCTGGTAATGGTGGCGCATTTCACCCCCACACCCAGGCGCTTGATCGCTTCCGCCGATTTGACCGTTACTTCATCATTGGTGGCTTCCCTGTTCAGAATCCCCAGATCGTAGTATTCGGTTTTAAGATCGACATAGGGCAGCAACAGTTTTTCCTTTACCAGTTCCCAGAGGACTCTGGTCATTTCATCCCCGTCCAGTTCGGCGATTGGATTTTTCATTTGAATACGATTTGCCATGTTTTTCCTCTTGTTACAATAAAGCTGATTAAGAATATACTATAAAAAGGGGGATTTGTTGAATATGGCAAAATGCGAATATTAATGGTTGTGTTTCCCCACCTCAAGCGGTATGGAACCGGGAATCTCCGCCGTTACCGAAAGATCTCCCATGAGGTAGACCTGATCTTCCTTGCCTTTTTCTCTGAACTCCCGGGGGGAAAGGTGATAATGTTCCTTAAAGCGGTGATAATAATAGCTTAAAGACTCGAATCCGCATTCCGCGGATATTTCGATAATGGGAATATTGGTAGTGGTCAATAGTTTTGCCGAATGCTCCAGTCGTATATCATTGACCAGTTGCGAGGGTGTTTTACCGAGGTGCTTTTTGCATGACCGGGCAAGGTGTTCCCGGCTCTTCCCTGAAAGATTGTACAGCGCGGGAAGTCCCTTTTTAAAGTTTTCATTTTTCAGCATTTCCAGACTGAGCCAGCGCAGCCACCGGGGTATTTGACCGGAATTTCTGTCCAGCCGGTTCATGGGAAAATATTTGGTCATTATGTTGAAAATTGTTATGCGATAAGCCACATCGGAACTAGCCCTCATGATTTTTTTGTACAAAATAAGCTGCTCCAGTTCCCGAATCAAACCGGTAAGCTCCAAAAAATCAAGGAGTGTTGAAGGCGGCAATATGGGTGACAGGAACTGTTCTTTCTTGTAATTACCGCCCAGAAAATCGAATAACGCCGAGATAAGCGCTTCGGGAATAATGATATTGATGATTCTGAAGTTTTCCGTCATGGCCTCGTAGTAGTGGGTATCCCGGGGCCGGATAAAACAGAGAAAACCCGCTGAAATAGGCTGGGTACAGCCGTTGACCCGATGTTCTCCGCTGCCCTGATCCACCAGAAAAATCTCGTAATAATCATGGTTGTGGCAGACCCGAAGCTGGGTTTTATTAATAATGTAAGAAGCCGGCCCCCGGTCCGGATAATCCAAAAAAGAGGCGGAATAGAGCTTTATGGCCTTCATATATGTTCCTTATGCTCTTATTTAATTTATTGGGCATACGAAAATATCACAATAAAGCAAAAAATATATCATTGCAAGACAAGAGGTACCAGGCGGGCTATGGTACTTTTTGTATATGAATCACTGGAAAGTCAAGAATCCCCGGCGGGATTTAAGTTTTGAAATCGCCTTTACCAAAGCGTTCAGGGAGGCAAATCGGCAATATACCCATCCGGCCCGGATAGAGCTGGCCTGCCTCAAAGCCCAATACCCGGCTATCCTTATGCCCATTGAGGATAAGGATGTGATCGCTGGCAGAATCCAGTTCGGCCTGATCGGTTACGGCATACAGGGGCAGACCGGCGGCACCGGATATTACATTGATGAGCCCAGGGTAACCGAGGCTTTGGAATTCCAGGCCGGCAGCGCGAAATACCGGGAGGATCTCCACGACCTCCTCACTTTCTGGAAGTCGAAAAATACCTATGACATCGTTTTTAGAAATACCCCCAGGGAAATCGCCGACATTATTCCTACCGAGCAATGGAAGACTCAGCCGGTGGCGGCTTCGCCGATTATCCGCATGGCCGGGGCTTATATTGATTTTGACAAGCTCGTGCGGATCGGAATCCCCGGCCTGGAAGCGGAAGTCAGGAATGAGCTTGATCGCTGTCCCCAAACTGGTAATGATCCTGAATTTTATGAAAGCGCGTTAGGCGCATTGGATGTGCTGAAAGATTGCTGCCGCTTTTACCACGCGGAAGCTGTGGCAAAAGCCGCCGTTGCGGATAACGCACGACGCAAAAAAGAAATGGACGATCTGGCCAAAGCGCTGGAACGAATCGTGGATCAGCCCCCCGCGTCCCTCCTTGAGGCGATACAGCTCTGCTGGCTTTACGGTCTTATGTGTCCTCTTATCGAATTTGGCCGCATGGATGTGTACCTGGGCGATCTCTATGTCCATGATATTGATAATCATATTATTACCGAAGATGAGGCGCTGAAGATGCTCCAAAGCCACTTCCGGCTGGTGGACAGCCTTGACTGCGAAACCGACGGCAGGGTGATTGTGGGCGGATACGGCAGGAGGAATCCTGAAAACGCGGATCGTTTTTGCCTTCTGGCCTGCGAGGCTTCCAGAACAGTCCGGGAGATACTTCCCCAGTTTACCCTGCGTTTCAATAGCGAAACTCCGAAAGCGGTGTGGGATGCTGCTATGCGCTGCATCGGCGAAGGCCGTACCTATCCGCTGCTCTATAACGACGATGTGCTAATTTCCGGTGTTATGCAGGCCTTTGATGTTGACCGGAACAGGGCGGAAACCTATATGCCCCTGGGGTGCGGGGAAATTGAATTCGATCATTACAGTTTTGGTTCACCTAACGGATCTATCGGAACCCTTAAAATTCTTGAGCTTGCGGTTCACGGCGGCTATGATCCGGTTTCGGATTCTTTTTTATCAAAGAAAACCAAAACTCTGGCGGATTGTACAAGCTATGAAGAATTTGCGGGACTGTACAAACAGCATCTCCTGCGGTTTATCGAAGCCCAGGCCAAATATGAAAAATACCTCTACGAGGCTGTCGGGGCGATACATCCCTTTATGATGGTGACTATGCTGTACGACGGATGCCTCGGCAGGGGAAAGGGAATTTTCGCAGGCGGCTGTGAATACCTGGCGGGAACGGTGGAACTTTACGGAAACGTGGACGCCGCCAACAGCCTTGCGGCTATTAAAAAACTCGTTTTTGATGAAAAGAAACTGTCCGCCGGAACAATGATTACCGCGCTGGACAATAACTTTGCCGGTTTTGAACGGGAACGAAAATTGATGCTGGACGCGCCGAAATTCGGCAATGACCTTCCCTATGTGGACGATATACTTCTGGATATTCATAATTTTATTTGCGTTGAAGTAAAGGCCCAGGCTTCCAAAGTAGGCTTAAAAAGTTATTTAAGCGTGAACATAAATAACGCCCAGAATACCACCCTGGGCAGGTGGGTAGGGGCGACTCCTGACGGCCGGAAATCGGGGATGCCTATGGCCAACGCGAACAACCCCGCCTCGGGCAGCGATAAAAACGGCCTGACCGCCATGCTGAATTCCATTGTAAAGCTTCCCCACAATAACCACGCCGGCATGGTGCAGAACATGCGCTTTACCCGCGAAACATGGACCCATCAGGACGGCAAGGTACAGACCCTGGTGGCTGATTATTTCGAACGAGGCGGCGCCCAGGCGATGATCACCGTAGTTGGCAGGGAGGATCTGTTAAACGCCATGAAGCGTCCGGAGGAATACAAGGATCTGATCGTCCGCATCGGAGGCTTAAGCGCCCGCTTTGTGGATCTAAAAAAGGACGTGCAGCAGGAGATCTATGATCGAACCAGTTACTGATAACCGTGCGCTTGTTTTTGACGTGCAAAGTTTTTCCATCCATGATGGCCCGGGAATCAGAACTACCGTTTTTTTTAAGGGGTGTCCGTTGAACTGTATGTGGTGTCACAATCCTGAATCAAAAAAGGCAAAGCCTGAACTTGTGTACCATCAGAACCTTTGCGTAGGATGTCTGTTATGCGTTGGGGTATGCGAATCCGGCGCCCAGCTTGTCCTTCCTGACGGAACTCACGCCGTAAACCACGGGGCATGTACCGGCTGCGGCAAATGCATTGAGGTCTGCTGTTACGGCGCCCTTGACATCAGTGGAAAAACATACAGTCCCGAAGAGTTATGTGAAAAAATAAGCGGCGATAAACGGTATTTCAATCTTGAGGGAGGAAAAAATGGAGAGCGTGGGGGTATCACTTTTTCTGGCGGCGAGCCTTTGCGATACGCCGGGTTTATCGCCAATTTTTGCGCGCTGATCCCGGGTGTTCATACCGCCATGGAGACATCGGGTTATGGAAGCAGGGAAGATTTTGAGAAAATCATCGACTGTATAGATATCTTTCTTTTTGATATAAAAATGATAAATGCCGTTGAACATAAAAAACGCTGCGGCGTTGATAATGAATTGATTTTCCGCAACCTGGAATTTTTATACGCCAGCAAAAAAAAGATCGTCCTGCGGCTGCCCCTTATTCAGGGAATTAATGACACTGAAGAACAGTTTGACGGAGTCGCGGAACTGCTGCGGAAATATCCTGAAATAGAGCGGGCAGAAATTCTGCCTTACCATAATTTTGGAATAGCCAAGGCGGAATCTCTGGGCATTGAGGTTTCACCGGAACTCCCCCGCTTGAACGCCGGGAAGGAGACAATTGAAAAATGGCTTGGCGCTTCCAGGGAACGGGGCTGCGCCAACGTATATTGCGCGTGATTGTTATTCCTTATGTAATAAGGATAATAATAAATTTGAATGAGGAAGGAGATTTTATGCAGAACATTAAAAATTTTTTTGTATTGACGGTATTGATGTTTGTGGCGGCAAGCATGGTCTTTGCCGGGGGTAAAAGCGATTCCGGTTCAGACGGTGGAAAGGCTAATCTGCTGGTTTCGGTATGGGCCGGTCCCCATGCGGATCTGCAAAAGCAAGTTTCCCGGGATTACACAGCAGGTAATATTACCGTTGATGATGTGGACTATGGCAACCTCAAACAGAAACAGCTTACCTCGTTTCAGGCGGTTTCCGGTTCGGGAAACTACGATGTGGTTTGGGTAAACAGCCAGTGGATGAAAGAATATGTGGATGCCGGCTACATTATCCCCATTGATGACTTTATTAAAAGCGCCGGGGTGGATTTGAATATTTACGCCAAAGGCCTGCTGGACGGCTGTGTGTTTGACGGCAAGACCTATGGCCTGCCCACCTTCGCCCAGACTCTGATCCTTGCCTATGACAGCGACGCCTTTACCAAAGCTGGTGTCAAGGTTCCCACCAACGCGGAAGAACTGGTACAGGCGGCGCAGTATTTCAAGCAGCACGGTTCAGGTATCGCCATTCCCGCCCGGCAGGGAACTGCGGCGGTAACTCTCTTTTCCCAGCTCCTCTTTTCTGACGGGGGTTATTACTTTGACCGAAACGGCAAGCTGGCCATCAATAGCCCGGAGGCGATCTATGCGGCCACCGTCTATGACCGGCTGGTGGATAATGCCGTTCAGGGCGCCCTTGCCTGGCATCACGATGAAACCGCCGAGGCGGTACGGATGCGGAACGCCCCTATCGGTACCATCATGAGCGGTCTCGCGAATCAAAACGCCGATCCTGAGCGTTCCAAAATCGTTAACACCGTCAAATACGCCCCCCTGGCGGGGAAGAGCGGCAAAGCGGCGGCGACTAACAGTTTCTGGGTATGGGCGGTGGCGAAAAATTCCGCCAACCCCTCAGCGGCAGCCAATTACTGCGTCTGGATGTCCAGTCCTGCCACGGAAAAAAAGCAGACTCTGGCGGATCAGCAGATAAGCGCCATCAATTCCCTAAGTACAGACCCTGAGGTGCTTTCCAAGGCGCCCTTCCTCCCGGTGGTGATGGAACAGCTTGCCAACGGCAGGATCGATCCGCCCCTGGTCAGCTTTAACGCCCTCAAGGCGGACCTGGTAGTTTCCCTTTCGGAGATCGCCACCACAAACGCTTCCCCGGCGGACGTTTTGGGACGTTTACAGAAAAAGTACGAAAATACCGATTTTACTAAATGAGTGTAATGGCCAGCGGGATGAAACAAAAAACTTTTGAGTTATCACTGGAGAGGGGGGATTTGCTGCCACTGATGATGATGATGCCGGCGCTGCTGGTGATTATCTGCATGATGGTGGCGCCCCTCTGTTATGGCTTCGCGCTGAGTTTTTTTAACGCCCGCTTCGGTGTTTCCGATTACGGAGAGTCTTTTGTGGGGCTGGGAAACTATATCCGTTTTTTCAGGGACCCGGTCGCGCTTAAGGCTATTGCCAATACCCTGTACTTTTCCTTTGGGGCAATCGCAGGGGATTTTGTACTGGGCACCCTCTGCGCGGTGTTTCTGGTAAAAATTCCCCGGATGCTTTCTTCGATACTGCGTCCCATTGTGACCATTCCCCTTCTGGTGTCGCCGGTAGTGGTGGGCCTTATCTGGCGTTACATCTACGACCCAAGTGGAATTTTCTACTGGTTTCTGGGACTCTTTGGTCTGGGGATGTCGCACTTTCCCGGTGTAACCGCAGCCTCCACCGCCATGCTTTCGGTTATTATTGCCCACTGGTGGCAGGTTACTCCCTTTATCATCATCGTCCTTACTGCGGGACTCCTTTCTATCCCGGAGGAATATTACGAGGCCGCGAAAATCGACGGGGCCGGGGCCTTTTCCATTTTCTGGAGAATCACCCTGCCTCAGCTTCGTAATGTGTATATAGTGATCATGCTTATCAGCGGCGTGGATACCATAAAGGTATTTGACATCATCTACTCCCTTACCGGGGGAGGTCCCAATAATTCATCTATCTCATTGAGTATTTACGCCTATAGCCAGGGTTTTGAGCAGTCAAACCTGGGTTATTCAATGGCGATATCATTTATGACCATGCTGATTACCTTTATAGTATTCGGCATTCCCTTTGTCAGGCACAATTTGGGAAAAGGAAACAGGTGAATCCATGGTGCGATCAAGATTTGTGTTACGTGAAAATATGAGCCGAGCACTGATGTATTTCCTGTTGTTCTGTTTTATGGCATGGACTCTGGTCCCGGTTTATATTGTGATCAGCAATTCATTCAGGCCCACTCTGGAAATAAAACAGATGCCGCCAAAACTGTTTTTCAAGCCCATTTTTACCCATTATGAAAGAATCCTTACCCTGGATCGTTTCGCGGTTTATTTCAGGAACTCGGTAATTATTTCGGTTGCGACTACTTTTGTGACCATCCTCTTTGGTTCCATGGCGGCATACGGCCTGAAGTTATTCCGTTCCAATATCGGGAAAAGAATTTCCAATGTGCTGCTGCTGGGGAAAATGGTTCCGTCAATTACTATTCTTATTCCCCTGTTTATGATAATGAACCGTGTCCGTCTTACCGGGACTTACCTGGCGCCGGTACTTACCCTCAGTTGTCTTTCCCTTCCCTTTGTTACCTGGCTTATGACCGGTTTTATCGCGGATATTCCTACCGAACTTATCGAGTCCGCCAGTATGGTGGGCTGTTCCAGGCTTAAAATTTTTGGTGTTATTATTATGCCCTTGCTGAAACCGGCTGTAGCCTCTGCGATAATCCTCGTTATGCAGAGTTCATGGAACGAGCTTATATTCTCGCTGCAGCTTACCAATTTGAGCACCTATCCCCTGACCGTCGGCATTGCCCGTTATGTGGGAGCGGTTTCGGTGGACTGGGGCAAGTGCAGCGCCGCCGCGACTATAACCATGGTACCCATTATCATCATCGGTTTTTTCATGCAGAAGTATCTGGTGAGCGGTATGACCTCCGGCGCGGTTAAAGGTTAGGCGATGTTATACGGCGCCCAATATTTCAGGCCGCCTTTTCCCTCTACCTCGTGCTGGCGGCGGGATTTTGAAAACATGAAATCCCTGGGCTTTAACTGCGTTAAACTATGGGCGGTGTGGAACTGGATTGAGACAAGTCCCGGCGAATTCCATTTTGATGAACTCGATGAGTTATGCGACATTGCCCAAAACCACGATTTAAAAGTTATTATCAATCTTATTCCCGAAGGTGCGCCCTATTGGACCTGGGACGGGGATGAGGAAAATCTCTACTGTACCGCCGACGGAAAACGGATTCATTATGGCGGGCCTGCCAATATTCCCAGCGCCGGCTGGCCCGGCCGCTGTATGGATGATCCAAAGTTTGCCGCTATGGTATGCGCTTTTATTGAAAACACCGCCCGGCATTTTGCCGGCAGGCCCGGTATCTTTTCCTTTGATGTCTGGAACGAACCCCACCTGGAACCGATGTACGATTACCGTTCCGATTTGCTCTGCTATTGCAAACATTCCCGCGCTGCTTTTACGCGCTGGCTTCAAAAAAAATATTCCAATACGGAAAACCTGAGCCGCGCCTGGTACCGGAAATATTCCGCCTGGTCAGAAGTGGAGCCGCCGCCGCGCTTCGGAACATGGGCGGATATGCTGGACTGGCGTAAATTCTGGCTGGAAAATCTTGGCCGCTGGCTTTCCCTTCGGGTCGCCGCCTGTAAGCAGGGCGCCCCGGATATTCCGGTACAGACCCATGTGGCTTACAGTGGCATACTGGGGAACAGAATAACCGGCGGCCTTGCCAATGAGCTGGGGGATGAATTTATCCTGGCAAAGCAGGTTGATTTTTTTGGTCTTTCAAGTTTTCCCAAGTGGCTTATGGGGGAAGAGCATTATTACCGTCATCTACTGCACAACGAGATGGTTTCCCAGGCCGCCGGCGATAAACCATTTTTTCAGATTGAGCTGCAGGGCGGCGGCGGCAAGCCAGGACTCCTTGGTGGCGAGGTTCCTACTGCAGCGGATATCAGGATATGGAACTACAATACCATTGCCGCCGGGGGCAGGGGAACGATCTACTGGCAATACGCCCCTGAACCCGCGGGCATTGAATCCCCCGGCTTTGGCCTTACCGGCTTTAAGGGCGAAAATACCCCCCGTAGCTTAAGCGCCGCTGCCTGCGCTGCTGAACTCAACCGGGCTCTGCTGGACAAAGCCCGGCGGCTTCCGGTACGTAACGCGGTGTATGTGTCCCGCAAAACAGATCTCCTCTGTTTCGCCAGCGAGCGCAGGGAAGAACTCTACGCGAAAAGTTTGAGCGGTTTTTTTAAGGCCGCCTACGCCCGGGGCATCCCCTGCCGTTTTCTGCATGAGGATCAACTTGCCTCCCTGCCCTCAGGCGGCATAAAGGTGCTCTATCTTCCAATGCCCCTTGTTATAAGCAAAGCAGAGGCTGATGTATTCGCTGCCTTTGTAACAGCCGGGGGAACTCTGATTTCTGAAGCATGTCCTGGCCTCTACGATGAAGCGGGACTCCTTAATCAGGACTGCGGTATCATAAAGCGGCTCTTCAATGTGAATCATGTTGAAGTTCAGGCGTTAGCCGCAAATATCGAAATAAGCGCCAGTTTTTCTACAGGTTCCTTCAAGGGCCTCTGGTACCGCCAACTGGTCAGCCCCGGCGAAGGCGTCATAACCCGCGCTTCTTTTGCGGACGGCGCCCCGGCGCTGACTGAATACCGGCAGGGAAAGGGAAAGGCTGTCTGGATGGGAACCTTTTCGGCGGCCTGTTTTGAAACCAGCGCCGACGCGGCAACCGGCGATTTTTTGGCTTCCTTCCTTGATGCCAGTGGCTATGAAGTGATCGATACTCTCTCGGTCTATACCAAAAATACTCCGAATGCCGCAGACAACAGTCCCCTTATTCGCGCCCCGGTTCTCCGCCTTGCGGAAACCGGTGAAAGCTATATGGTGATTTTGGTTAACCACAGTGAAGGAGAAGCCCACATAGCTATTACGTTTACGTTTAATCCCAAAGTAATGGAAATAGCATTACACGGTCTGGAATGTAAAATAATTGAAATAGCGAAATAATGCGGCTGTTACCTTGGCCCCAGGGAACTTGCGGTCTGCCGGTCGGTTTTCTGCCAGTACTGGCTTCGTCCTATACCGAGTCCTATTTCTCCCCGCATTTCCAGGGTATCGGTAGTAAACTTTCCTGTACCGGCGGCGTGGAAGGTGATTCTGCATTTGTACATTTTACCGTCGTTAGGATCGATTACATTACCGCCGTTCCACCGGCCGGCTTGCTTTTCTGCCGAGAGCCCGAAGATCCAGGAAGTTCCCGCTACCGGCATCTGATTTACTTTTCCGGCCGCCGGAAACCCCTGATAGCTTTCTTTGCATTTATCCGCGAGTACTCCAGGGGGATGATCCGCAGTGGACAGAATTTTGCCGTACAGTTTGCCCCCGTCCTGGTAGATCTCCCATCCGGCAGTAACTTTGCCGGTTTTCTCGTCTATGCTCAGCCAGAAACCTTCCGCCGGGTCAACGGCAAAACATACGCCCCCAATAACAAAAATCAGCGATAATAAAAAAATGGCTTTCTTCATTTTTTTCCTCCTGTAATATTTTCCAATTTTACTTTATAACCCAGAGGAATAGCAATACTTTTGAGCCGGTATTTTTCGCCGGAGAGAAGCCGTATATCCCGTTTGGGGCAGTCCAGGGTTTTGGCCAAAAAAGCGATCAGTTCCACATTTGCTTTGCCGTCTTCCGGGGCGGCGGCGATGCGTATTCGCAGGCGGTTATCTTTAATTCCGGCGAATTCGGTTTTGGAAGCGCCGGGGACTGCTTTTATATCGATGTGAATTGAATCGTTTGTTATGCGAAAATAATTTTCCATTGGTTTAACTTTTCCTCACCGGGGGGAGCCAGTGGAGTTCACTTATCCGCCATTCAAATGAATAAGCGCTGTCCGGCATGGCCCCTTCTATTGAAAACAGGGGCCGGTAGCTCATGTTTGCCAAAGCTGCGGCGCGGAAGGAAAGCTGCGGCGCCGGAGGAAAATCTGCCCCTCCTACGGCTGCATTCCGCGCCGCAGCCGCGCTTGCGTCGCCGGAGTACCGCACAAGGGCAGCGCCAAGCGTTGGCAGGGAGAAGCGGTGAATAATCTTTGCGGCGGCGTTAGCTGTAAAGGAGCTGTCGGGAATCTCAAGGTTTAGAACCGGGCCGAATATTGCCGCGTCTTCTCCGGGAAGGCTGCCCTGGGGGAAAGCGGCGAAAGCTGCGGGGCCGGTTTTGATTTTGCCGTTTTTGCCGGCTGTTAGACTTTCTTCCCGCAGTATATGGGCGCAGTGTTTTAGCTCCCCCACACTGAGGGGGCGGGAAAGGAGGGCCAGTGGCGCGGCCCAGGGGAATGACCATGCGCCGGGGCAGCCGGCGCTGAACAGGGTTCCGCTCCAGCGGCGCAGCAACAGCCGTGCGTCGCGGTGGGGGACGAGTACGAGGAGTGTAAGCGGACTGTGCCGGCGGGTTTTCAAAATCATCACCCCATGCTAAACTACTATTATAATGGGGAATTATTATGAAATATAAGACCAAAGTGCTGGTAGATCGTTTTGCCGGAACGCTGTCCAAATGGCCCGGCGTGGAATGTATCACCCTGAATGAAGCTGCTCTGCCGGATCCCCTGGATCCCTATTTTGCGCTGATCCTGGATGTGTTTTGTTCCGCTTCCATTCCTAATGCGGAGGAACGCTGCCGGCTGTATGGTGATGATGTGGCGGCCTTTGAAAGTTCCGGCCGGAACGAGAAAGATCGTTTTCTCATTGGCGATATTCCGGTGCGGCTGGAATTTAAATTTACCGGAAAAATCGAAGAACTGGTAGATATTGCAGACACCAAACAGGATTCGCTCTGGCTTATCAAAGATTCGGGAACCTATGGTTTTTACCGGCTGGTAAACGGGGAAATTATTTTTTCGCGGAACAACTGGCTCCAGGGAATCAGAAAGCGGCTTGAGAATCCTGGGGATCAATTTTGGATCGAGATGCGCGGCGCTGTTCAATCAAAAATGGAACATTTTCTTTCCGATCTTGGAGCGGCCAGTTTTCAGCATGACGAATTTCATTACCTGATCGCCTCTGCCGGTTTTATCAAGGCCGCCTGTCTCACTCTCTTCTGCGTTAACCGGCACTTTGAGCCTTCCCACCGCGCCTATTACAAACAGGTGCGGGAGCTGCCGCTGCTGCCTGAATCTTTCATTGCCGAGCTTGAGACTTTCCTTGGCGTTGAGCCCGGCATGGACATGGACAGACGGTTCACCCTGGCCAAGCTCATCGCCAAAAATATCGTTGCGCTTTAATGTTCCGCCGCTCTTTTTTTGCTGCCTGTACCCTGCTGCTTTTTCCCCTTGCCCTGCTCATCTGTTCCTGCGACGGAGCGGAACCGGCGCTTTTTCCGGTTCGCTCAGGTGTCCTGACTGCCGCAAGCCGGGAAGCTGCCACCGGCGTTCTGGATTTTTCCAAACCGAAAAAACTCGCATACCGTTTTTCGGCCGGCCTTGTGGTTCCGCCCCTTTCATCACTTGAAATCGAATATTATTTTACCCTGCCTCCGGCGAATGAGCTTAAAGCCCGGTATCAGCTTGTGCTTGAAATAGGCGGTAATTCCTGGGCTCTGCCAATGGATCTTTCATTTCTGGGGATAGAAACCGATGCAGTAATCCATTACGCCATTCCCATTGAGGAATCCTTTTCCGGCCAATTCAGCATAGCCCTTTTACCCGGAGAGCCGGGGACGAAGCAGAATCCTCCCCGGCAGGGGGAGCTTCCCCGTTTTCAAATCAAATCCCTGGAGATAAAAAGCCGCTGGTTCGGTTTTTACTGTCCCGATCCTGGCCATGTCTACACCAGCCCCTTTGTCTACAGACAGGACCATGACCGTTATGTGATAGATATACCCGCTTCATTCTCCGTCAGGCGCAATTTGAATTTGCTGCCGGAAATAAACGCCGCTCTGTTACCGGGCCGGACGGCCGTCCTTGAAGCAGGAGGCCGCCGCTATGAAGTATCGCCCCATCCCGGCGCCCTGCACATTCCCCCGTCGGTGTTACCCGCACATACAGGCCCCCTGGTTTTTTCAGGCGGTCCCATCCAGTTCTTCACCCTGACTTATTCGGAAGTTCCGCCGTTTCCCGCGCCCATTACAGCCGACCCCGGGCTCATCATTGAATGGCCGCATGAAACGTGGCGTAACAGCCGTTATGAGGTCTTCCGCTGGGAAAATTTCCCCTCACTTTTGATATTTGACACTGCCGACTACGCCGCCCAGGACAGGCTCCTCAAGCGTCTCGCTTTTTTTACCGAAAAAGCGGGTTTCCGGGGCAGGCTTGCGGCGGATGAAGAAATCGCGGAACTCCACGGCTGGAATGCTCACGACTACCGTGCCGTAGACCTTGCCCGTTTTTTTGATCTTGCCCGCAAAACAAATTTTCCCCTGCTGCCGGAAGAGCGGGAACTTGAGGGCATTTTGCTAAAAGAAGGAATCATCCGCCCTGGCAGCGGCGGCATAAATGCCGGCGAGGGCGGTATCATTTCTATTTCGCGGGAATCCGCCGCTTATCTGCGCAATCTTTTTCTGGCGCATGAATCCTTTCACGGTCTTTTTTTTATTGACGAAGATTTCCGCGCCTTTAGCCGCCGCCGCTGGGAGCAGCTCGCCCCCCAGGCAAAGGGTTTCATCATTTCGTATTTTGATTACCAGCACTACGATATAAAAGACGAATACCTGATGATAAACGAATTTATGGCCCATATTTTGCAGCAGCCCGTTTCCCAGGCCGGCCGCTATTTCGGCGAGACTCTCGCTTCCCGCATCGAATCCTCATCCTGGCGCCGCACCGTACTCCCCGAAAAAGATGAGGCCTCAAACTCCTGGCCCGCCCTGGCCGTCGCCTTCATCAAAGAAGCGGAAGCCTTTTCCGCCTATGTGAATCAGCGGTGGGGGCTTTCCGCCGGCAGGGTGCGAATGGTTACGGCGTCCGCCTCAGCCCGCTGATCAGCCCGCTTGCTTTCCGGCCACCAGTGCGTTGCCCCAGGATTTTAGTTGTCAAATTACTTTTTCTATACTATACTTGGGCGAAGCGGAAAAGGAGATTTAGTATGACAGTTTTTAAAGCTCTCTTAAAAGTTCTTGTCTTCGGCGGCATAGTTCTGTTTTTTGCCGGCTGTGAAAATGCTGCATTGGTGGCGAGCTACACCCTGAGTTTTAACGGTAACGGTGCCAACGGCGGTAACGGCCCTGCTAATATAGTAATATCCGGAGGTCAGTACGCTACTGTTCCCGGCAGAGGAACGCCCAATGGCGGTCTTGTAAAGACCGGGTATTACTTTAAAAACTGGAATACTTCTCCTGGCGGGACAGGGATGACGGTCAGACCCGGACAAAGCGTTCAATTAAACTCCGACACGGTTCTCTATGCACAATGGGAATTGGGCAGTGCCGACAAGACATTTTGGGTAAGAGACCTGAGCGATAACTGGTATACCATTGAAGCAAAAAAATTGGGCGAAGGAGACAAGTGTATTGTATATGGAGATATACTGGAATCTGATGCAGCAACAACGGAAAATGCTGCTTCTGTTGTCGCCCAATATGAAACATCATCAGGAATATACGATAAAATAACTGGAACCTTCGGTGATATAAAGGATGTCGATAGTAATGGCAAGGTAATTTTCCTGCTTCTCGATATTATTGATGGTTACGACCCTGGTGCCCCTGATGGCGGCTATGTTGCAGGTTATTTTGATCCCATTCATATGTATATTAATTCTTCATACTCCAATAGGGCAGACATGCTCTTCCTCGATGTAAATCCGGGCGAGCCCGATTATACCAATCAGGAAAGCAAGACTTTTTATTCAACTATTGCCCATGAACTCCAGCATCTGATCAATTTTTCACAAACCGCTGCTGCAAGCCCCCCAAAAGCTGAAAAAGACATCTGGATTAATGAAGGGCTCTCCACAGGAGCAGAGGCTATCTATGATCCCTTAGATAAAAGCAGGATAGATTATTTTAACAACGATCCAGTGAGTACAATTGCCTATGGAAACAATTTCTTTGTATGGGATGGATATTGGGAACAAGAATACGGGGATGTCCTTGCCGATTATTCTACAGCATATCTCTTTTTCCAGTGGCTGCGTATTCATGCAAACGGAACAGAAATCTACAAGGATATTATTGCTCATCAAAGCGGCGATTTCAATGCGGTACTTGCCTCCGCAAAATTAAAAATCAGCTCTATCACTTCTTCCTGGACATGGGGAGATTTGCTCAGAACCTGGATGATAGCAAATGCAAAAAACGCATCAACAGGACTTGAAGGCTACAAGACAGAACTTCCGCTTTCGCCCACGGTCTGGAGTATGCGAGCTGGTTCCCGGGGTGGAAAATCCTGGGCTTTCTCTCCCGGAGAAGGAATATTTTCCGAGGGCTCTACTCTTCCAGGCTCCAACAGCGGCAATATTGAATACCAACAAATTACAGGATCATCCTATTCCTTTGTGGCAGGGTCTCCTCCATACACGTCGAGATCTCTTGTTTTAACCTATAATGTCAATACAAATTACAGGGGAAGCGATGAGTCAGGTTATCTCACCAGTGTCCAGGACTCTGCATCCCGCTCTGCAGGAAACTACAGCCCCCCAATCAAGGCGCCGCCTCAGGGACCCTACCCCGTAAGTTTCGGGGATAAGGCTGCCGGTCTCGACAGGCCTGCAGGGGGCCGTACCGGAAGGGGCGTGGCTATTCCTGGTGATAAAACAAAGCAGGTCAACTGATGCTTTTACAAAAGAGTGCGTTTTTACCCCTGTTGCTCGGTCTCCTTTTTCTTCCCGCCCTGCTCTTTCCCCTTGGCGGAACAGAGCAGGACGGCTCAAGCGGTAAGGGGACCCGCAGCAAGCCGCTCAGAGGGACCGGCCTTTACGCCAAGGCGCTTGACGGCCAGTATGTGGAGCTCGCGGGACGCATACGTCTTGTGGGGAGCGCTCCCTTCCCCGAACTGGTGCTTTCCGATGGCGAAAACAACGACTGGTACATTGAGAAAGCAAGCCGGGAGATAGTTTCCGCCTATGAACAGCAGACAGTGACCATACGGGGAAAGCTGACATTGCAGGATATGATTTTGGCAAACGGCACTGTTTTGGACAAAAGGCGCATGCTCTCGGAATTGACCCTTATAAAACATTAGCAAATATATTTTTTGAGTTTCGCTAAAAACTACTTGACTCAGGAGACTATCATATCGAAGTAAACCAATTCATATATTTAATCGAAAGGCGGGCCGGCGGCTGCGGTTTTCATCGTACTGATTGATGTCGGCGTTGAAACGCCGCTCCGCTTCCAGCGTTGAGGGGGGGCCGTGGCCGGGAAGGACCAGGTAATCGCCGGGCAGGGAGAGCAGGCGGCTGCGGAGTTTGTTCAACTGGGTGGCGGCTCCGTAGGTGCTGGCGGTGCTGCCTACCCGGCCTGCGGTAAGAACGTCGCCGGTGAAAAGCATGGCATCAATACAGTAGACCGCCGAATCCGCCGAATGGCCGGGGATGGAAATAACTTCAACATTAAAGCCCGCAATGTCGAGTTTGTCGCTGTCTTTTACCATAGTGGTTTTATGATCCAGAATGATCCGGTTTACCGCGAAAATTTCGGCGTTGTAAATACGCTTGAGGGTTCTTAAGCCCCGTACATGGCCCAGGTGATCATGGGTGATCAGTACCGCCTGCAGGTTAAAATTATTGTTTTCTATAGTTCTGAGAATTTGATCATCCATGCTGCCGGGATCAACGATGATGGCATTTGCCGGTTGTGATGTGTCATTGTTATCCTGTCCCAGGATATAGCAATTACTGAAACCGTATGAACAATAATGAAAAAAAAGCTTCATCCTATTCTTCCATTTCAAATAACGCTTCGGCGGTATTTGATGATTTAAACGCGATATCTTTCTTTTTTGCTCCGATAAAATTGACGCGCTTCAAATTGCAGTTGACAAAATTGGTTTTTTCCAAATCGGCATTGATAAAGCGGCTGTTATACAAATTGGAGCCGTTAAAAGAAGTTTCCAAAACAGTGGCGCCAAGGAAATTGACGTGTACAAGTTCAGAGTCCTCAAAGCTGCATTCCCGAAGGAGGGCACCGGCGAAAGACAAAAACTGTAAATCCGATTTTGAAAAATCGCAGTTGTTGAAATCCGCGAAATCCAGAAAACACATCCGCATACTGATTCCCGAAAGAACGCAGTGTGAAAAAGAAGCGTCCCGGAAATTACAGCCGTAAAAGCGGCGGCCTGAAAAATCAATATTTTCAAAATGCATTCCGGTAACGTTCATATTTTTGATACTGGCGTTTTGGTTGATAAATTCCACAATGCGCCGGGTCTCCTGTTCGGGGTTTGCCTGATGAATAAAGCATAAGTTGGAACCGGTAATGGCCGGCCTTCCGCAGCCCGCGGCGCAGGGACTTATGATAAACATAAGCTACCTTAGCACATTTTCGTCTTGTCAACCAGTCCCGCTCCGGGTTATGATATGCCATGTGCTGGTATTGCGGTTTGCCTGTGGCTGAAGAGATTATTGGTCGTTCCTCTCTCTGTTCCGGCTGCGGTAAAGATCTGCGGGCCTGCAAAAATTGCCGGTTTTTTCTTCCAGGATCACGGGGCGACTGTTCCGAGACAAATGCCGAGCCTGTTGCGGACAAAGAGCGTGCCAATTTTTGCGACTGGTTTTCCCTTGACCCGAAATTTCGCAAATCCACAACAGGACAAAAGAATGATCAGAACAAGGCCGCCTCGGCGCGATCCGCCTTTGATGATCTTTTTAAATTGATGATCTTTTTAAATAACTGAATATGATGGA
Organism: Spirochaetia bacterium; assembly: GCA_025997895.1. GTDB lineage: Bacteria > Spirochaetota > Spirochaetia > Treponematales > Breznakiellaceae > WQXQ01. Next base: position 34,095 of record BNVF01000008.1, on the reverse strand, counting down.
CACACGGCCCGTACTTTTTCTGGACTCAGGCATCGGCGGGATTCCTTATTGCCGGCATTTTCACCGCCTTTATCCCGCCGAGCCCATAGTCTACCTTGCGGATCGTCTGCATTTTCCCTACGGAAAACGGGATCGTGATGAACTGGTTGCAATTTTAAGCGGTCTCATGGAAAAAATTATCCGCCTTGTGAATCCCAAAATCGCGGTGATTGCCTGCAATACCGCCACCGTTTCCGCCCTTGCCGATTTGCGCAGCCGTTTTCCCGGCCTGCCCTTTGTGGGCACGGTGCCGGCGGTAAAGCCTGCGGTGCTGGCGACCAGGACTGGCAAGGTCGGCGTTCTTGGCACCGAGCGTACTATTGAAGACCCCTATATCCGTGAACTGGCGTCCCAATACGGAAACGGCTGTGAAATCGTCGGCATTGCCGCCCCGGAGCTGGTTGAATTTGTAGAGCGCCGCTTTTTGCTTGCCGGTGAAAACGAAAAACGTGAACAGGCACGGAATTATCTTAACCGTTTCCGGGCCGCAGGGGTTGATGTTCTGGCGCTGGGCTGTACCCACTTTCTCTTTTTGCTGGAAGAATTTCACCGTGAAGCGGCCCCCGGTATTACCGTCTTTGAATCTATCGAAGGAATTTCCCGGCGCATTGAATCGCTGTTAGGCGATCTTGACGCCTTTGCAGCATCAGACGCTATTTCGGCTAACGACGGATGTCGCCTCATTGTTACCGGAGATGAACCAGTTGAATCTTCCTGGCAGCGCTGGGCTGACGATCTGAGCTTTCACCTTTCGCTTCTGGAGACAAAATGAAGGGCCTTGTAATCCGGGGTTCCCGCAATATTTTTACCGTGCGGACAGAAGACGCCGCGCTGCCCGGTGCGGAGCTTGAGTGCCGCATTAAAGGAAAAATTCTTAAAGAAGCCGCAGGTTTTTACAATCCTCTGGCGCCCGGCGATGTAGTGCTGGTAGAAGCCGATGACGGAAAGCCCGGTACGGGTCTCATCATTGCCCTGGAGGAAAGGCGGAACCGTTTCAGCCGCTTTAACCAGAAAGGCGGGGCATCACAGCTCCTTGCCGCCAATGTGGATATAGCGCTCTGCCTTACCACGCCTGCCTCGCCTCCCTTCAGGCCGCGTTTTCTTGACCGCGCCCTGCTGCAGGCCGATGCGGCCGGCATTACGCCGCTTGTTATCTGCAACAAAAGCGACCTTGGTTTTGACGATATAGATGTGGAGGAGCGGCTTGAGGATTTGTCCCGCATCGGGTATCAGGTGCTGCGGGTGTCGGCAAAGACCGGCATGGGGCTTGACGGGCTGCGGGCCCTTATTGAGGGAAAATCATCGGTGCTGGTGGGACAGTCCGGGGTGGGGAAGTCCAGCCTGATTAACGCCCTGCTGCCCGATTCGAATATCAGGGTAGGCGCGTTAAACGAAAAATATAACCGGGGGAATCACACCACCTCCATGTCGTTTATGATAGAGCTGACAGCCGGCGCAAGGGGTATGGATTGCGGCGCCAGGGGTATGGATTGCGGCGCAAGGGGTATGGATTGCGGCGCAAGGGGTATGGATTGCGGCGCAAACCCCACCCGCCTTATTGATACTCCGGGGATACGCCGCTTTGTTCCCGACGACATCAGCGCCGATAATCTGATTCTGTACCTGCGGGAATTCGCCCCCCTGGCGGGAACCTGCACCTACGGCCTTTCCTGTTCCCACCGTACCGAACCGGGCTGCAAAATAATGGAAGCCGTAGCCGCCGGTGTTATTCACGAGGACCGCTACAACAGCTTCCTGCGCATACATGACGAACTTGCGGGCAAAAACCATGCTGACTGAAAAAGACAAACTGCTTGAAAAAACCATAGCCCTTCTTGAATATGCGCCGATAATGGAACAGGTTGCGTTATGCGCCATGAGCGAAGAAGCGGCGGCCCTGCTAAGGGATGAGCGCCCCCTGTGCGATCCGGCGCAGCTTGCGGAAATGAAAGGGGCGGTCTCGGCAATTTTGGCGCGGCTTAACTCAGGGGACAATGAACCCCGCGCCGCGTTGCCCTCAATCGGCTTTCTGTTTTCCCGGCTCGATGTTGAAGGAGCGTCCCTCGATCTTGACGAAGTCTACGCCATTGCCCTCTTTATTGAACGCGGCGGGGAGATCAGGAACTGGCTTGCGTCTGACGAGGTCGCGCCCGGCGCCGCAATCCATACCCCTGGCGCCCTTGCCACGTTCCTGAGCGAACTGCCCGACTGCGCCGCCATTGGGGCGGAAATCTTTAAGGTTATTGATCGTGAGGGAAATATCCGCGACCTGCCCCAGTTACGCGCCATTCGGAGGCGCATACAGAGCCTTGGCGCCGATCTTGAGGCCGCAATCTCCCGCTATGCCGCCGGTGAGGAAAGCAGGCGTATGCTGCAATCCCCTGTGCCTTCCCAGCGGGACGGCCGCACGGTTCTCGCGGTAAAGGCGAATTTCCGGGGGCGTATCAGGGGCATAGTGCACGAGGTTTCCGCCACCGGCCAGACTGTTTTTGTGGAACCTGAAGAGGTGGTAGAAAAAAACAACGATATTTTGATTGAAAAACGGAATCTAAACGCCGAAATACTCAAACTGCTGCGGGAACTTACCGGACGCATTGCCGCCAACAGCGATTCTCTCAAACAATTTCACCTGACAATGATAAAACTAGAGCGTCTGCGGGCAAAAGCAAGGTACTCCCGCGATACCAAGGGACACTTTGCCCAGGAAACATCCGCCGGCGGTCTCGTCCTCAAGCAGGCCCGCCATCCCCTCCTTGCAAAAGCTGTTCCCATCGATCTGGAAATGGACGGCAATACCCGCACCCTGATCATCACCGGGCCAAACACCGGCGGCAAGACCGTGGCCCTTAAAACCGTGGGCCTTTTTGCCCTGATGAACCAGAGCGGCCTGGCCCTGCCGGCTGACGAAGGCGGGCTCCTTCCGGTCTTTGACGGCGTATATGCCGACATAGGCGACGAGCAGTCCATAGGCCAGTCCCTTTCAACCTTTTCGGCTCATATCACAAATATCGCTGCCATTACAGCTAACGCTACCGAACATTCGCTGGCCCTGCTGGATGAGCTTGGCTCAGGTACGGACCCGGAGGAGGGGAGCGCCATTGCTATGGCCATCCTCGATCATCTTATCGAAAAAAAATCCCGGCTCATCGTTACCACCCATCACGGTATTCTGAAAAATTACGGCTATACCAGGCAGGGGGTTGAAAATGCCTCGGTTGAGTTCGATGTTCGCACCCTTTCGCCTACCTACCGTATTATCAACGGCATTCCCGGCGAAAGCCGCGCCCTGGACATTGCCGGCAGGAACGGCCTCCCCGCCGGTATTGTCGCCAGGGCCCGGACTTATCTTGATAAGGAGCGTTCCGATGTGTCCGCCCTGATTAGGGGCCTTAAAGAAAAACACCGCGAACTGGACGAGGCGGCGCAAAAAAGCATAGCCGGGGAAATGAAGCTGCGGGAGGATCGCCGCCGCTCTGATCTAAAAGAACTGCGGTTGCGGCAAAAGGAAGCTGAACTGAAAGCCGGCGTTATGGGCAAACTGCGGCTGCTCCTGGATGAAAGCCGCAAGACCCTGGAGAACCTGGTGCGCGAAGTAAGGGAAGGGGAACTGGACCGTGAAAAGACCCGCAAAGTAAAGGAATTTTTAAGCGGCCTTGCCCGCGCCGTGGAAGACGAAAACGCCGCCCTTGACGAAGAAAATCGCGCCATTGCCGAAGAACGCCGCCGCATGGAAAGTGCGGTTGGCGATAAAAGTGCGCATAACGGAACGGCGTCTGGTGCTTCCAAAAAATCAGGGCGAAGCGGCGCACCCGTCCTTGCCCCAGGTGTTGAAGTATTCGCCGGCGAAAACAGGCGGCGCGGTACAATTTTCAGACTGGATAAAAAAACTCCCGCCGGCACATTCTGGATAGTGGAGATTGGTTCCCTCAAGATCAGCTTTCCCGAACAAGACCTTATCCCCGCCGCTCCCGCCGCCGCCGCGACCAGTGCGGGATGGGCCGCTGATCTCGCCGCCCCCGCCGCCGCTCCGTTCGAAATCAATCTGCTGGGTATGCGCCTGGAAGAAGCCCTTGATGCCCTGCGCCGCCAAATCGACGCTGCGGTGCTTTCGGGGTTAAAGGAATTTTCCGTGGTTCACGGCAAGGGCGACGGCATTCTGCAAAAAGGGGTGCACGAGTATCTGAAAAATGACCCGGCAATAGGGGATTACTATTTTTCCCGCCCCGAGCTTGGCGGCTTTGGCAGAACCGAAGTAATTCTGCGTTAGGCGCTAAAAATCTTCCAGCGGCTCATCACTGTCCATCAAATCCGGGATGGTATACACCAGCGTCCCTGACTTGCGCACCCGCAGCTCCGCGAAGCCTTTGGAAACCAGCGCGTCCAGATCACGCTTGGCGTCCTCAATGGAGATGTTAGCCGCAAGTGCAAGTTCGCTGGCGCTCAATATCCCCTTGTTCTCTTTTGCTATCCTGAGTATGCTCCGCTCTACGCTTTCTTTTTCACGCACAATATGGGATTCGCCGTCGTTCACATTGCGCCATGCCTGACGATGGGGAAAGCCCTGATAGGGATTATGGTAAATAGCCTTGCGTATATTCGCTTCCCGCACCTGGCCGGGCAGGGTAAAAAAATCGTAAACCGAGCCGAACATACCCAGTCCGCCGGTACACATCCAGAGCAGGCCCGTAGGAATCTTCCCCAGATAAAAACGATGAAAACCCAGAGCGCCGCAGCCCGAAAGCAGCCAAAGCAGATACGCAATTCCCACACTGTACATGAGAACCTCCAAAACAGCCCCGGCCTTCTGGCCTATTTTCAGCCCCATAACGGCGACTATACTGTAATAATGCAGTTAATTGATATTGGCGTCAACCTGATGAGTCCCGCTTTCGAAAATGACCGCGAGGTGGTACTGGCGGCTTCACGGGAAGCCGGCGTTTTTCCCCTTATCATTACCGGCAGCAGCATTGAAAGCAGCGCCGCCGCCCTCGACTTTGCCTGCGCCCATCCCCGGGAATGTTGGGCTACTGCCGGCGTCCATCCCCACAACGCGAAGACCTGGAACGCGCAGGCCCAGGCACACCTCCGCGAAATGGCAGCCGGCCGTGCCCTTGCCGCCATTGGCGAATGCGGCCTTGACTACAACCGCAATTTCTCGTCTCCCCTTGCCCAGCGCGGCTGTTTTGAAGATCAGCTTGCATTGGCGGCGGAACTCGGCAAACCCGTCTTCCTCCACGAGCGTGATGCCTTTGACGATTTTTCCGCCATACTGAAAAAATACCGCCCCCGTCTCCCTGGCGCGGTAGTCCACTGTTTTACCGGAACTTTAAAAGAACTTGACGCTTATCTGGAAATGGACTGCCATATCGGCATTACCGGCTGGATCTGCGACGAGCGCCGGGGAACACATCTCATTCCCCTTCTCAAGCGCATCCCCCCAGACCGGCTGCTTCTTGAAACTGACGCTCCCTACCTCATCCCCCGCAATCTGCCGCACCGCCCGCACCGCAACGAGCCGCGTTATCTCCCCCACATCGCCGCCTTTATCGCTCAGGCCCTGGACAAAAAAGCGGAGCAGCTTGCCGCCGGGACCTATGCCAACAGCCTGCGTTTTTTTGGACTTGGTTGAGCTACACGGTTGTTGTTCATCTACACACTAGCGTATGCGTTGGATTGTACCGTGTTGTTGCATGAGCAGCTAAATTCTATTTAATCAAAATAAACTCCACCCTCCTGTTCTTCCACCAGTTGTCATGATCCTCATATCGCACAACCGGCCGTGAGCCGCCCATGCCTATCGACGAAAGCCTTCCGCGGCTGACGCCAAACTCGGAGAGCATATTCACTACCGCTCTTGCCCGGGATTCGCTTAAGGGCTGCAATTCGCTCCGTTCTTCGGCGGCGGTGCGCAGTACCGGGTTGGCGTGTCCTTCAACCTGGACCTTGTAGTCCTTGAACTTGTTGAGGATCTCCGCGACGCGCCGCAATACCCGCAGGTTGTTGTCTACGGTGGCGGTGGGCAGGCTGTTAAAGTCCGCGGCATTTTCCCTGAATATAATCGAGGGAACCTGAATGCGCAGCCGGTCGCCGTCGCGGATAACCAATACGTCAACGCCGATTTTCGCTTCCAGGGTGCTGCTGTTGCCCAGGACATCCGTGGCATTGTAAGTTACCGGGTAATCGGTGGCAGCCTGCACCAGCTCGCCTTTGTTGCTCCTGCCGTCCCAGACCAGGCGCTCGGCGGGGCTGCCCCTGCCTTCCGCGCGGTAGAACAAGAGGTAAGGCGGCTGGGGTTCCCGAATTTCCATGCTCCAGGTGGCGATGGGCGAGGCGTCCCGCGCTCCCAGAGTGATAAAGAGTTCATCGTCAACACCGTCGTTGTCGGGGCTGAAGTATTCGGGCTGATACGTAAAGGACAGCACCGGGCCGGATACGTCCACTGTAACCGGCGAAGCCTGGGTGGTTACCACATCGCCCTTAATGTAGCTGACCGTCAGGGTGGGGGTGTAACGCCCTTCCTGTATAACACTGCTTGCTGCGCCACCACTGTCTGAAAGGCCGTTCCAGCCTATGGCGGCAGGCGGCGGGGAAACGGCCCTGGCAGCGCCAGTTGCGCTGGCCGCAGGAGTAAATCGCTTCACTACCGTTCCGGTCTCGTTCTTCAGTTCCAGACTCCAGCTTTCAATTCCGTCCTGTATAGAGCAGATAACGCTGAAGCGCACCAGATCGGTGTTTTGGTTTTCCTTGGGCGCAATGCCGCTTGCCGAAGCGGTCAGGAAAAGCCGGGGAACCCTGGCGTCAAGGGTGATATTGGAAATAGTTTCCCTGGCGCTGTTGCCGGCCTCGTCGGTGGCTTGCAGTACAAGCTGATAGGTTCCGTCAGGAGCGCTGTTCCCGGCCTGGTCTTTACCGTCCCACACCACAGGCAGGGCGCTGCCTGTCCATGTCCAGGTGCGCAGGGTTTCACCCCTGGCGTTGCTTATGACCGCAGTCCAGTCATCGCTGCCTTCGGTGCGTACCGTAAAGGGAAGGGTCTCCCTCCTGCCATTGCCGTTAGGCGCAAATATTGTGTAAGGTGCGGAAAGTTCCGCCTTTGGCGGCGTGGTTTTCAGCATAAAGGGCAGGGAAGAGGCGCTGGGCTGATTCCCCTGCACATAACGGAGATTTATCTTTGCGGTGTAATTGCCGTCAGGCGCGGCGGTATTGTCGCCGGTTCTGCCATTCCAGTTAATAGAAGCAGGAGGCGCGCCCTGTCCGTCAAAGCTCCGCACAACCTGGTTGGCGCTGTCCAGCACTTCCACCCGCCAGGTGGTGATTCCGTCCTTCACCTGGATCTGGGGACCAAGGTTGATAGTATCCTTTACCCTGTCGCCGTTAGGTGAAAATGCCCGCAGATCCGTGGTGATCATCACCGGCGTATCGGCGGTACTCAGGGTAAAGCGCAGCAGGTTCGATCTGCCGGTATTACCCGCCTGATCCGTGGAGAATAATTCGTAGGTGTACTCACCGTCTACGGCAAAGGTTCCCCCATCGCCGTGGCCGTCCCAGCGTATCCCGGCGGGGGGGACGCCGCTAAAGCGGAAACTCCGCACCGGCCGTTCGCCCGCGGGGCCGTTGGTGCGCCGTATTTCGCCGGTCCAGACCAGCTCGCCTGAACCTTCCTGATTGATGATCATTTCGTCCTGTACGCCGTCGTTATTCGGTGAAAACGCTATATATGCGGCATGTATAGAAGCATTTGGCGGCGTAACGTCAATATTGAACAGAGGCGAAATCGCCTGCGACACATAACCGTTCCGGTACGTTATCGAAAGTTCCGCCTGGTATGCCCCTTCGGCCAGCACCGCACCGGCGTCGTTTTTGCCGTCGTATTCAAGCCGGTCGGGAATGCCCACCGTGCCGCTTGCGTTCCATGTTGAACCCGCGCCGCCGGCCTGGCCGCCCCTGATGGTCCGCACCACGGCGCCCCTGCTGTCTTTAACCTTGAGATCCCAGCCGGTGATTCCTTCTTTAACCGGCACCGAGGGGCTCAGCAGCAGCGTATCTTTTATGCCGTCCCCATTGGGGCTGAACCAGGGATCGGCGATGAAGAGACTCACCTGGGGCTGAATAGTGCTGATAATGATATTTTCCAGCGCCGTCTCGGCGGAATTCAGCGCCCTGTCGGTAGAACTGATTTTATATGTGTAGACTCCGTCGGGAACAATAAGCCCCGCATCGTCTTTTCCGTCCCAAACCCGCGCAGCCGGCGTGCCGCTTTCATTTTCAAAACCGCGCACCCTGGCGCCTGCCGCGTTCCAAATCCCGCTTTCCCAAACTTCTTCTTCGGAGCCGGTGGGATAAAAAGTAATAGTATCTTTATTACCGTCGCCGTCAGGACTGAATATTCTGTCGGCTTCGCTCATGTTCCGTATGCTGACTTCAGGCGGGGTATTGTCCAGCGCCGCCTGGTATACTGCACTGGTTACGGTATTGCCGCTGTCATCAGTTGCGGTAATTGTAAAAAAGTATTTACCGTCAGGGGCAAGTTCGCCGGAATCCAGAATACCGTCCCAGCGGAAAGTTTCGGGCACTTCCACCCCGGACTTTACCGCGCCCAGCCGGCTGAAAAAGTTCCGCACCCCCTGAGTCTCGGGACGCAGTTCCTTGTTGCGGTAGGTGCGGGCAATATTGCCGTTTTCGTCTTTTATTTCGATCATCCAACTGTCAACATACCGCGAATCGGTAATACTGAGGGGGAATTCAAGATAATCCGCTTTCCCGTCGTTGTTAGGTGAAAAGTACGTCGTCTCCGGGTAATCAATTTGAATGAGCGGCGGCGTTTTATCCAACACCCCCACCGACCAGGTGGCGCCCAGGCCCATAGCGTAAATTCCTTCGTATAACGGCTTAAAGGCCGCGTTAACCGCCAAATCGCCGTCAGAGGGAAGCCTGCCCCCGGCAATACGCTTGCCCCCGGAAGGCAGCACAATATCAACTCCAATGCCGATTGAAGGCGCAGCCGGAAATTTGGCCCCTTCGGAAAGTTCCCTGGCGTTAAACCCGGAAGCCCCGGGCCAGGACGCGGAAATATTGATGATCCCCGCAATAGTAGCCTTAATCCCCGCCTTGAAGATCATGCTGGTTTTGGGAAAGTACACTATTGAAGGAAAGCCAATGTCGCCGGACAGATTCAATACAAAGGGATCTTTGTCTTCACCCTCAACCCTGATCAGATCGAAGGAAATGCCGCCCATTGGCGTAAACCAACTGGGGGTCCAGCTTTTCCCCATACCCCGCAGCGCCAGCGCCCAGGTAAAGTTTTGCAGCGGCCCCAGCTTGCCTATATTGTACCGGAAGCCCAGGTCCCCCGAAAGAGTCCAGTCATACCCAAAACCGAAATTAAGCCCCGCCCCAACCGACATCCCCGGATAAATCTCCTTTGCCGCGCTCACATTACCGCCAAAGGTGTTTTTTACCGGAAAGTTGTAAAAAGGACTGCCAATAAACCGCAGGGAACCGCCAAAAACGCCCACTTTGGTGGGGAACAGCATCCCCCCTTCAATGGCTTGGGCGTAACCGGACTCATCCCCCAAACCGGGAATCCCCAGGTAGCCCACATCAAACACAATACGCTGGGCATCCCCTCCCTGGGCCGGATTCAGCGCGCTCGTCGGCGCTCCCCCCTGGCTGGTGATAAATCCCCCGGGCCCCGCAATATTTGGTGCGTACAGGTCAGGAACCGCATCCGCCCCAAACGGCGAAACCGGCACATCCGCCGCCGCAAAGCACAAAGCGACAAACAAAAAAACTGCCGCCATCACCGCGCGCCGCCCCGCCGAAAAATTGCCCGAAACAAAATTGTTCAAAAACATGGATTTTCCCTTCTTTAAGGTTGATTTTATCACACTGGCATATAGTTTACTCAGATTCTCAGGGATTTTCAATGATGATAATCGTAAAAAACGGTAAGGAATACCACTTCAAAAGAAAAATGCAAAATAAAATGTAGCTTTTATCATTTTTTCTTAAAATAGTGGACATTTTCTTAAAAGATTACTATATTAGTAATAATTAGATGAGGTATAACAATATTTTATTCTGACAAAACATAGGTTTTTGTAAAATTAAGGAGTTTGGGTATGGTGAATTCAAAGAGAATCCTGAAAATTCTGGCTATAGGAGCCATCCTGGCGGGTTTGTTTAATTCTTGCGATAACCCTTTTGATAATAGCTTGGGCAAAAAGGTCAATATTCGGCCGCCGGTTATTACCATGACTTCTCCGATGCCAGGCTCCTATATAAAAGGTGAGCAGACTTTTACCGGTACCGCAAAGGATGACCGGGCCGTAATCCGTATCGAAGTGGGAATTTTCAGTTCTATCGATGCCGCCGCGCCCAGTGGCTGGAACCCTATCCCCTACGATGGCAGCGAAAACTGGTCCTATACAATAGATACCACAACCCTGAACAACGGCAAGGATGGCAGTATAAAACTGCAATTCCGGGCCTTTAACGAAGTGCATGAGCCTACGCCTACCACGCCGCTGGTGTATATTATTAAAAATCAGCCACCTGATATCTCCATTACTACGCCGGATGTAAGACTTGTGGAAGGACAGTCTGGGGAAACTGAGGTGCGGCTGCCCACTGGCTCCAGAATTCGCGGTATTGTAACTGACCGGCAGGGTGTAAAGCCTGGCTACCCCATGATCAAGTTCTGGAAAGTTACTGCGGCCAATCTGAACGCGCCGGATTGGGGGGAGCCTCCCGATGATGACCCCAACCTTTTGAATCGCTGGAATAGCATGAATATTACCGGTTATGCCAAAAATGATTTGGCGACCCTGGGCAAAGCCCTGGATATGCTGGCTGTGGAATTCCCCCTGGTAGAGCGCACTGTTGTCAGTAACGAAATTAATTATACCGGCACTCCGCTGCAGGTTGAGTCCCTGGGCTACCGTTTCCGCATTAAAGCAAGCGATTATGTTACCTATCCTGACGCAAACGGAATCGGAATTGAAGCGCCTGCAGAGGAAAAACTGCGTTATTTCCCGGTTCAGGGCGACCCGCCGGTGCACATTATTCTCCAAACTGCGAACGAGCTGCCCAAAATTATGCCGGACAACCGCATATTCCCCTCTCTTCTTACCGGCGCCCTGAATCGGGGCACAACGGCCATTAGCGCGGCTGATCTTGCCAAAAAGCCCCATATTTATATTGATGACACTGAAGTATATAAAATCGGCAGCACGAATCCCGCTGATACGGTTTTCAAATTGATAGTCAAAATTACCCATTCCAGCGGCATAATAGACACTCAACTCAAATGGCGCGAAGAAGGCACCAGCAGACAGGGCATTCTGACCTGGGACGATGGTGATTTTACCGCAATTACCAATCCTCCCGGATACCCTGAAAGGGGTATTGTGATAAATCCCGGTACGGACGGACAGCCCGATTTTACCCCCAATGATGACGTAGTAAGCGATGGCAAGTGGTTTGTCTTCACCCTGCCTGGCGGCGATACCCTGGATAGCGGCAACCGCGCCTTTAGGCCGAGCGCCAATCCCTATGTACTCGAGGTAACCGCCACTGCCACCTCCAGTGAAGAAAGCAAAGGGCTTTACTATGTCTACATAGACGATGAAAAGCCAAACCTGGCCATAGATGAAATTGTGGGCGCCTATGACACGCCCGCCGGTACTGGCGGTTCCGCCACCGATTGTTACACGGTAAACGGTGTTATTCAGGTGAAGTTTTCCCCTTCTGACAGCAAGAGCGGTCTTTCCGGGGTATACTGGAAATGGGTTACCCCAGGTAATGTCGCCGCCCTGGATAGCGCTATCGCCACTTACCAGGACTATAGCCCAGTCAATACAGACCGGCATGATCCCGCATTTTTGCAGAGTATCCTCGGCGCTGACGCAATCAGTATCGGTACTGCGTCCAGTTTTATAGCGAATACCACACAAAAACTCTCCAGCCCAAAACCCGCTTCCCCGGTAACCGACGAGTATATCTATGTTTTTGCCCTGGACAAGGCGTATAACCTGAACAGCCAGAAAATAAGAATGCATATCGATCAGAAAACGGACATACCCGGCATTACAGCGCCGGAAAACATTAAAAATGTTATTGAAACGTCCGCCCTGCCGCCCACAGCCGGCAGCGATTATGGCAATAATCTTGAAATCAACATGTCTCCGGCCGCTCCCAATACCATATTTGATGAGACCACTATTAGTACCAGCGGCAATGTCGGCGGTGCAGACGGCACGGTAAATGTCCTTGTAGAAAATCAGCGCATGGAATTTACCCTAAAGGACAATAACGGCCTTGACCTTGGGGCAAGCGGCAGAACTTCCGGGGTTAAACTGTGGATTTATAATTTACAGCCCCTTTCAGCTTCACTTCCGGCAGCCAGGCGCCAGGTGCCTGACGCAACGGTAAAGCAGATTTTCCCCTATTCTACCGCTACCCCCGCCAGGCCGGTACGCGAAATTACCGGCCAGATTACCCAGGAACATCTTGCAACGGCTTACTCGCTGGCCAAACTGCCGGACGGAATCTACCGGCTGGAAATGGAAGTGACGGATTCCGATAAATTGGGAAGTACAGCTGCCGTCTCGTACCGGCAGTTTTTCTGGTTTGCGGTAAGTACCACGTTCCCCAAAATCACCATTGACTCACCTGCGCAAGGCGAATCCATGGGTACCGGCTCTGCCTCGGACCGGCAGGTAAACGGCACTGTGGAAAGCCGCAACAAGATTCAGGGTCTCTGGGTAAAAAAGCCCAAAAAGCTATCCACCGAAAACGCCGACTGGAAATTACTGCAGTTGTATGCCGATGCTGCTTATAACACTCCCGCTACCGCAGCCATTGCGCCCGACAATACCGGCCTGTACAAATATTACTGGCGCTGGGAAAGCACGGCAGTGGACGGCATTGCGGCTAATACCGTGCGTTTTGATGACGGCGACAATAGCCGCATGGAAAAGACATTTACCGTCAGGGCTGCAGACCGTTTCTACAATACCACAACCGAAACCAGAACCGTAGTCGTGGATACCAGGCCGCCTACAGTCAAACTGTTGAACTTGACCCGGCTGGCCGAGGATACCAAGATAAACGGCGTAATCAGCATAACCATTTCCGGCGCGGATGAAACCGAGCTGAGCGGTACAGTAGCGGCTCCCGGCATTAAATATTGGATCATGCCGTCTACTTTTGACCCTGCCGTTACCCCCCTGACCTGGACTACTCCGCTTACCGGCGGCCCCTCTGTTCAGGGCGGCCTATGGCCTGCTGCTGCTGCCGATGAGCCCTCTGCAACCGAAAAAGTAACCGTCAGGACACTTTCCGCTCTTATCGATACCAGAGACACCGGTAAATTCACTCCGGGCGCGACATACACTATTTTTGCAATGTCTCAGGACAAGGCCGGTAACAACAGCCTGCAAGAAGCCGGTTCTGTTGGCGAGCTCCAGAAAATACAAATCGAGCAGGACACGGACTTTCCCGTGGCGTTGGCCCCGACGGTGTACAACATCAGCGGCGTCTCGGATATTCTGTCCCTGAACGGGCTCAAGATCAGGGGAACTATTACTGATGACGATGGCTTTGTGAATGATGACGGGGCCGATCCCGATCGCAAGCAATTTGTTACCCTCACTTTTACCGATGATCAGGGCGATGCCCTGCCGTGGACGCCTGCGGGTGCATCCACAGTTCCGTCCGCATACACTATTAACGCCGATCTGCAGGGCGACTACACCATTTCCTATGTGATAGATGTTGCGGCTTTTGCAGCTACCTTTACCGAGCCTGCTTCCGAGGGCTATAAATATTTCCGCATTGACGGCCCCAAATATTACACCATAACCGCGAAAGATTACCTGCCGAGAAAACAATTCAAAAATTCCGCCGGTGATGTTGTGGGCAGTGAAACCCAGTTGACCAGAACATATCCCAAAGATGTTGCTACAGGAACGGTTCCCAAAGCCTGGAATTTCAGTCTGGACAATGATAAGCCGGTAATCTACTTTAATAAATACGATCCCAATTACGAAAGCAGAAGGGACGCTGCCGGCACCGATCTCAATAACGAGATCAAGGGCTATTACACCAATACCACTCTGTACCCTCCCACAGGCTATGACCATAAAGCAGGCCGCCCCACCTACAAAGAAGCCGCTAATATGGCGGCGGAAATTGGCGGTCTGGTGTGGGAAGCGAATATTGATACGCTGCACTACACCCTGGGCGGCTCGCCTGTGTCTATAAACTACGCCGATACAACTATACCCAATGTGTACCGTTGGAGCATCCCTGCCGCAAACCTGGGTACTGACTTTAACAGCCGCAAAGACGGGCCGGTGTACATCACCCTGGAAGTTACGGACAAGGCGAAAAATAAAAGCACCGCCGAATGGCTGTTCTACAAAGACCAAACCGGGCCCAGGGTGAATGTTACCAGCATTAACCCGGTGTGCATTCCCGTCAAAAACGACTTCGTTGCCCTTAATCCGGCATGGCCTTCGGATTGGCCCAGCGCTTCAGAAACTGCGGACTGGAAAGCCTGGCCTGCGGACTTTAAGGCTCAGATTGCAGCCTGGAATCCGTCTTATGCCGGTTTTAATTCCGGCGATGCTGAAGCCAGATACAACCAGATTGTAGCGGCCATAAAAGCCGAAACAAACACCGCCAACGCCGTTTCCGTTATTTACAGCGCCGTCAATGTACCTGGGAAAACCGATGTCTTTACGATCCGCGGTTCTTTTACCGATGAATATTCAAAACTGAAAGCCTTTGACAGCCTTACTGCCAGCAATTATACCTGGCGTTACCGGTTCCGGCCTGCGGCGACCAATATTGAAACCATCAATACATCCGGCACAGCCCAAAACGACCGGTGGGAAACGCCGGAATTTGCCTACATTGACAATACGTACACTACCAAGGTTCAAACTGCCAACAACGGCAAAAACGCCAGTTGGTACATTCAGATACCCACTCCAACAGGATATCCCACCCCCGCTGACAGTGATTCTCAAAACGGCGCGGTGTTAGACGGCCTGAACGTGGTGGACATCGAAGTGATAGATGCCCTGGGCAACGAAACCAAATTCTACGGCCTTGCATTCAAAATAGACCGCAAGCCGCCGGAATTCAGCGCTGTTACTGTTGCTCACGCAAGCGCATTGAATGGTTATGCGGAAAATGTATTTAGCACCGCAAACGGCGGCAGCTCCACCACTGTGTTCACCCTGAGCGGGACCGTTACCGACGAGAATATTTCTGTGCCCATAAAGTACCGGCTTGGAGCCGATCCCGCGAAAACTTTCTATTTTATTACTACCACACCGCCCACAACGGAAAAAGCTCACTATAATCCCACTACCAAGGTGTGGACCCTCAACATAACCGGAGACGATCTGGTAGATGCAAGTTATTTCTCCGGCGGCGATGATCAGCAGCAGACTATCACCATTATCGCCTCTGATGAAGGCCAGCGCGAGACGGCAAAACCATGGGATTTCTACCGGGACGAGACAAAACCGTCCATTGAATTCAACAATATGCCACACGGCGAATCGGGTGTAGCCCTTGAAAAAGGGACTGCCGCTTTTGGCAGTGATCCCGATTACCACCTCTCAGGCAGCGCCTACGACGCCAACAAGATCAAGTCTATGCGCTACAATATTTCCAAACGGGACTATACCAAGACCATTGGCGCAGCGGACGCCTGGCAGAACTGGGACCCGGACAAAAACGGCCCCGGACAGGGTGGCTGGGACGCTGCTTATACTCCCCCAGTTTCCAACTGGCCCCCGCTTCTGGCGGCGAACTACGGCCAGAGTGCGAACCCCGCATTGACAACGGTGAACTGGGATTTGAACTTAAAAGAAGCGGCTTGTTTCAAAACAGCCGGTGGCTACGACTTTGCAGAAGGCCAGTACCGTATCGAACTATTTGCCGAGGATTACTCCTATCATTCTACTTCCTCATTGGCGGGTAACGCCCATACTACCAACAACAACGGCAATAACTCCTACAATGACAACGGCCTGACCGGCACAGACGCGGCAGTGGCGCGTTCACCCCGTATTTTCTACATTGATAATGCCCCCCCTGTGGTTACGCCTAACCCAGTCGCCACCGCTCCCTATTACGGCGTTAACGCATCCGGCGCCCTTATCCTTACAGGCAAAGTACGCGACCCCAACCTGATACAGAACACCGGGTCCAACCAGATACAGGCATGGATAGGCAATAAGAAAACATCAACGCCGCCGCCGGTGATTACACTTGACGGCTCGGCCGCCGATACCACCGACCGCAGCTGGTCTGTTACTTTCCCAGCCGGTTATTTCACCAGCGCCCCGCAGATTCTCGACGGCTCCCAGGAATTCAACCTGAAAGTAACTGACGGCGCCGGCAGAGTAAACGATTATAACTATAGTTTTACCCTGGATACCACACCGCCCACCGGCAAAATTACCTCGCCTGACCCCGCAACCATTGTTACCGGTGAAGTGCGCATAGACGGCGATGCGGAAGATGATGGCGGCAAACTGCAAGAAGTGTTTTTTGCCATTGGAGCTGAGCCCACCACCGCCAACGTAACTAGCGGCACCAGCACCGGCTGGCAACAGGCGAATCTGACCACCGACAACGGCTGGTTTATGATGGATGGCATACGTATCGCCAAACTCACCGGGGACTTTACCTGGCACCTGACCATTGGCGATCTTTCGTCCCTGGTAAGGTTGACCCCCGCTGCAGATCAAGGCCGGCCCAATGCCGCGAAACTTGCCAAAACCGGACCCTACAACGCAGGGCCAAGCGGCGAATTTGACGGTGTAAATATTAGCGGCAAGCCGCTCTACAAAATCAATGTCTGGATAAGAGCAGCCGATCAAGCCGGCAATGTTAATGACGGAGTTGCCTGGAAAGACGCAGCACCGGCAACGCCTTATGAATTGATAGTGTATCCCGATGGGGATTATACCACTGTCAAAATAAGCAATCCCGATCAGGATGCGAGCGAAGGCAATCGCGTGGTAGGCGGTAATGTGACGGTATACGGCCGCGCCGCAGACAACGACTGGGTCCAGGACGTAATTTACCGCGTGCTTGAGCCCAATTCCAGAGCGATTATCCCGTTGATGAATGATGTCAGTAACCCAAGGCCCGTCAATGGTGGCTACACCCTGGCGCCCGGGGATGATAAATACAACGACGGCGCTACTCCCAACGGCGGCTGGTATGCTATTGATTCCTCTATAGCGCGTAACAGAAACTGTAATTTCTACTTTATAATCAACCAGGGCGGCGAGCTTAATCCGGGCAGTATTGGCGAACGCAGACAGGTAGTGCTCCAGATTGCGGCCTTTGACGCCGAAAAGGACGCCGACGGCAACCGTACCGGCAGGCGCAAGCTGGGGTATGTACGGGAAATGACCGTCTTCTTTGAATTGGGCGTGCCCCAATTTGGCGTTGAACGTATTCTGCCCTGGGAGCTTATGGGTACCCCGGGTACCTCATGGACTCCCTCAGACACAAACAACTGGGATGAATTATTGGCCCAGGATATCAGTCAGGCTTCAATGAAAGGCCGCGCCACATACCGCGTCTCGGTAATGCACGAAAGCGGCTTAAGTAACCTCCGCTGGCGGAACAGCCTAACCGGCTCCTGGAAAGAACTGCTCACCGTGGATCCATCTGCCTACTACACCGGCCTGCAAACCAGGCTGACCAGCGGCGGCATTGACGCCAGAGCGGAGCCCAAAGGCGCAACCAACACCATGACCCCTGGCAACTGGTACCTCATTGTTGAAATGGGCACCACTACCAAGGCCCAATGGCAGGGGCTGGACGCCGATACCAGCCGCCCGGCAAGCGAATACGCTTATTTGACTACCTTTAAGGCCGGTGCGGCCACCGTACCCGGTACCGGCAAGGTAATTCCCGCTGTTGATGAAAACGGCAATATAATTACCGGTGATGGCGTCTACAACCGCCGCTTCTACCCGTGGGACGTGATTATCGATGTGGACACCGATCATCTTGCGGATCCTTCCGGCGGTAATTACGCCGGCAAGGCCAAGATACACGACACCTACCTTGAAGCGGTAAGCGTTACCAAACCCAATCCGCAAAGCGTTTATAAAACCGTGGAAATCCCGGTGGACTACTTCTATCCGCGGGGCTGGTACACCGGCAACGCCCGTATGGCGGGAACTTCCTACACCGTGCAGGGCGCTGCGGTTGATACCGCCAGCGGCGTTACCCTGGGCGGCGTCCGCAAGGTAGTGGCCTGGTTCCAGAAGGGCTCAGGAGCCAACTCCTACTACAAATTCGCTGATGGTTCTACCTACTCAATCAATACTGCTTCCGGCGGCGCCAATGAGGTGAAGGCCGTCAGAAACCGTACCGCCATGGGGATTCATGACACCGGAGGAACGCCCGCGAACGGAGAAACTTTTGATCTGTACCTGCCTGACCTGACCAATGGTCAAGCCCTCATTATAGACCGGCAGGATCCGAACGGCACTTCAAGCCGCAGCGATGGCAACGGCGGCGTAAAAATGAACATCGCCCAGAGCGGCAATGAATGGCAGTGGTGGGCACAGATCGATTCCAACAAGATGCCCGACGGCCCTCTGACCATCCATTATGCGGTATACGACTTTGCAGGTAACATCAGCTACTATACCCAGCGACTGGTCAATATCAACAAAGCGCCCTTAATCAAGCAAGTAACCCTGGGCACCGATCTGTACGGAGATTTTTCGCCCAGCTCTACTACCAGTATTACCAACCCCGGTACTGCCGGAAATCTGAACACCCGTGACATCGGCGCGCCGGTAACTATCAAAGACAACGCGGTCAATCAGAAAAACTACAACATGAACTTCAAGGTGCGCAACAATTTGATGGTCCTCAAGGTTGAGATGACCGCTAATCCGGCAGTTGCAAACCGTACCTACCGCCTGCAATTTGTAAGTGGTGAGACTACCGGGGTTAGCGCCTCTGCATTAACAAAAGGGGAAATCTATACCATAGCGACCCTGGGCGGTACCAACTGGGAAGCCCTGGGCGCCCCTGCAAACTTTGACGTAGGTACTACCTTCCTTGCCACGGCAACCAAGGCGGACGGTATTGTGGTGGAAGGAACTGGTACCGCTATCAGTTATACCTTAATCGATGCCGGCCAGAACTTTATGCACACCCAACAGGCAGATAATGACGGCGTAGAGTTTGTGGTGTATAACCCCAGCGCAACCCTCAACGCTGCCGGCAACGCCTTTGGAACAAACGCGTCTACAATCAATGATAATCCCTCACGGGATGTGAACCGCAAATTCCTGCTTAAAGTGTATGACGGCCCCGAAACCGACGACTTTGCCGACTATGCCATGCTGCACATCGATATTTTCAACAACGATATCAGTCCGCCCGAAGCCCGGCTCTGGGATTTAAACCCCAAAGCTGAGCCGGCTGCATCCACTCTGGAAGCAGCCGCAACGCCTACCGCAATGGGAAGCAACTATAACCGCGGTGGCATCTACTACGTGGGCGGCAAAAAAGCCGGCCACATTGAACCCCGCAAGGGCGACGGAACCGCTGCCCAGCGCACCCAGTTGACCAGCGCCCAGATGGGCGGCGCTGCGGGCAGTCAAGATACGGGGACCTATAGCCCTACCAACCCCAGCGCCAACCCTGACTACTATTTTGCCGTTGATACTGTAAGCGGCAAGGTAATACTGCGCGGTTATGCCGAAGATGACATCAAGGTCAGCGCCATAAGTCTGAGTATAGATGGCGCCACAGCTTTCCCCATTATCACCAGCAACAGTCCGCCTGCCGTACCGTCTGCCGGTCAAACCGGTCTGCTGGGCGTCGCCGCCGGCCAAACAGACAAGGTGTACTTTATTGACACTATCGATCTGAACCGGCACCGCGTTGAATGGGCCTATATTTGGGATACTGAGACCATACCCGCCACAGTGGTAAAGGACAACGTCTCCGTGCAGGTAACCGCGGATAATTCCAGAAGTACCGCTGACACTTACAAGAAGAATCCAACGCGTAACTGGGGCACGGTCTTCAACAACAATGGAACTACTGCCCAGGGAGCGGGAACCTACGGCCAGAGCCCGCAGCGCCCCATACCCTACGATAACCCAACCACCAACTCAGGCGGCGGCTACAACCAGATAACTGTAAACATCAGACCCTATATCACCGCCCTTGAACGCGACTCAAAATACGATACCGACCGCTCACGTAACGGCTGGTACTCCTTTGCCCGCGGCGAAACCATCACCATACGCGGCTTCAATTTGAAAGCCAGTACCGGCGACACCACCGTTACAATGCCAAAGTACGGTAGTACCACCGACCTGGTTTCCGTTACCGCAGGCGCCTCATCAACCAAAAACACCATAATCTTTACGGTACCTGGTACCGCAGGAACCAGCGATTATACTGCGGCGGATAACGGCGATAACGCCGGCAGTACCGCAGTAAAGAGCGGCCTTATCACACTGAAAGCCAACAGCCTTGAAGCGGTTAATACCGCCAAACCCAAGGTAAGCGGCGTAGCGGGTATGCCCGTGTGGATACAACCCTGGAACCGTGAAAATTCAGGCAGCACCGCATCCGCCCTCTGGGACGACTACACCAACGCCCACGTCTGGCAGTCCAACAGCTACCGGAGCGCCGCCGGCTACTCAGGACGCCTGAATGCCCCCCAGAGCAGAGCCCTGCAAGACCCGGCCATGACGGTGGACGGCAGTGGAAACATTACCGGCTCCTATGCATGGGCATCCGGCAAATGGGTACTGTTCAACCAGAAGGACAATGCAACTGTTTCTGATCCTACCGATACTATCAATACGGGTGATCTGGTCGCTTATAGCGGTACAGGCTATCAGGTTTATTGGGACGATTTTGTCATACAGCCCGATGTAACCACAACTTCCAATAAAGAGTGGACAGCCTTTGCCGCCCACGGCAGGTTCTCAAATTCTAATGACTGGAATGGTACCGGTGGTATTTTTGTACTGGGTCCCAATGGGGCGATATCAGCTGCTAATAGTGAGGGTACTGAATCTGTGCTTAGGCGTAGCGGAATCCAGTCCTCTTTCTATATTGTTGAAAAACACTATTACAATGCCAATAACGCCGGCGCCTATTCTTCTACCGCATCTACCGAACATCTGATACGTCCCCATGTTGCGGCCTATACGCTGCCCAATGACGTTTATCTGAACGCATCGTACGCACCGTATGCCGCCAATATAACCGGCGCCACTACCAGCACAGGGACAAAGAATAACGTTACCCAGATCCATGTGAGCTACTACGACACACTGCATAAAACCCTTAAATACCGCTATAACCAGGAGTATGCTGCTGCTGCCCGTAATGCGGATTCGGAAAATGCGGCGCTTTGGACCAATATTGACGGCGGTATCAAGGGCTTAAGGCACAATAGTGCGGACGGCCGTGATGACGGCAGGTTTGATACTTCGATAATAGGTGCCATTGAACAGCGGTATAATATAAATGCATTCACTGGTTCAACTACCGATGCAAATAATACGGTTCGAAAGGTGTACAAAAACACAGGTGACTATGTCAATGCAGGAGATCCTCTGGTTGATGTAGGCACTGCTGCTGGTCAGAACACCCTTAAGGCGTATACAAGCGGTACTATCCAAAGAATCGCTCCGGTAGGTGCTGTGTTGAATTCAACTAACAATGACAATAATACGAGTGGGGATTGGACATCAAATACCAATTGGCGCCATAGAAATAACGCGCTTATCGCCACCATCCAGCCCCAGTCCCGCGTGGTTCCCGACGCCAACTTCACCGGCTCCAGCAGAAGTACAAGCGCCAGCGAATACAGCGCCATTGCTGTTACCAGTGACGGCAAGCCGGTGATCGTATATTACGATGCAGACACCAAACGCCTGCGCATGGCCTATACCACCCAGTACGCGCCCATCGAAGGTTCCGCCTGGACGGTAAAGGAAGTACTCCCGACCACTAACATCTTCCATGACGAAGACATCGGCCAGTATGTGTCCATGAAGATCGACTCAGATAACCGGATACACATAGCCGCTTACAACGCGGACAGAAGCGCCCTTATGTACATTACCGGTACCTGGAATGCTACTACCGGCATTGAATACGTTGATGCCGTGATCGTGGACAGCACCGGTTCAGTGGGTGTGTGGACAAGTATAGCCGTGAACGGAACCACCCCCTGGATCACCTACCAGGATTTGGCTTCCGGTAAAGACTACAGCGGTTACAAAGTGGCCGTTAAGGATACCTACTTTGGCAAGACCATAACCGACGCCACCGGGAAAGACATTAAAGGCTGGGAGATCATGGCTATACCGTCACGTTACGCGATTGAGGCAAAGAACAACAAGCCTACCATCGGCGTTACCTCCAGCAAGTTCTGGACGGCGGCAGTGGGCTACCTTGAAAACGATGCAAATTCGTTTAACCAGTTCCGTCTGGCCTATTATGTGAAGTGGTAGGGGAGGGCAGAAAATGAAGATCGTATACACAGAAAAGAGGATAAAGGCGATGAAAGCGATACAGAAAACCGTGTTTGGATTGATCCTGCTGGGAGCGCTGCTCTCCTGCGACAACCCCTTTAAAGTCGGCCTGGGGACCCAGGTCGATCTGAAAGATCCGATCATAACCCTGGAAAAGCCCACTGCCGGATTGTTTATCCGCGGCACAGAGCCCTTCTCCGGTACCGCCCTGGATGATATAAAAGTGGACAGCGTCTGGATCAAACTGGAAGACCTGGACTATGTGCAGGTGGATTCCCTGGACGGTTCAGGCCTATGGACCCACGGCGTTAATACCTCCGATTTTGCGGATGGCGACATCCGGGTCCGCCTTAAAGCCATAGACAGTGTGGGCAAAATCACCGAAACCGAAGAATATGTGTTTACGATCAAAAACGCCCTGCCCAGCATAGAGCTGAGCGTCCCCCCGGTACTGGTTGGCGAGGAACCCGGTCAACTGGGTTCAACCCGGCTTAATATCAAAACTTCGCTGATAATAGGAACAGGCCCGGATCAAAAAGTCTACCAGCGCCGGGATCAGGAAGTCGGCGCCAATAACAAACTGGGTGGCACCGCACGGGACCTTAAGGGACTGGCCAAGGGCTATCCCCAGATCAAAATGTGGCCGGTGGTAGACGAGAATACGCCGGCCGGCGATTTGCAGCCCGGCGATATAATCTATACCAATTACAACATCCCCAGCGACACCGACTTTGCCTGGCGCCCCCTGGAATTTGATGCAGGCGATCTGGACAGCGACGGCAAGACCAAAAGCGGCCTGAACAAGGTGCAGTTCTCCCTGCCCTACACAGTATACGAACAGGTTGGCGGCAACTGGGTAGATACCGAAAAACCCCTGCCCACGCTGATGTGGTACCGTTTCCAGATACTGGTAAAAGACGTTGATGGCAACGAATTTGTATACCCCCGGGACGCCTATACGACTCCCGAAGCCCAAAACAGTTATATCGAAGTGTACATGAATCCTCCGGGCGAATATCCCCTGGTAGTACCTTATTATGATCACCTTGCTCCAACTGCAGGTATTACCTTTATAGAAACCCAGAGCGCCGATGTACGGGGTAATTTTACCATCGCCGTAAAGGCAAGCCATTCTCAGGGTATTTCCGCACTACGGTCAAAACTGGAAATGAGAGAGGAAGGCCAGGAAGCATGGGGCAATGTCCTGCCGTCGCCGACTGCGGAACTACAGCCCAAGGTCAACCCCGATGACGCAGATGAATGGCTCTTTACCTGGAAATACACCGGCAGTCCGGCTCTTTCAGCCGGAGACGGCACCTATGAATTCCGCTTTACCGCCACCGCCATTACCTCAAGCACCAACTCCTATACATTCAAGATCAGGTATGACAATACCCCGTCTCTTATAGAAATTACCGACATGAACAGCGCCACCGATTTCTCCCTGACCACTCCGGTAGAAACAGCAGGCCGGATCACCACCCATACCAATGAAACAGGAACCAAAAAGAGCTACGTGAATGGGGTTATTAAACCCAGTGTCAGAATTACCGATCAGGTATCCCGCCTGCGCAGCGCTGCTGCTGTTCCGGGCTACGGCACCCAGGAAGCCAAATGGCTGGTTGTTGATGCAGCTAACGCGGCGATTTTGGACACCAAAATAAACGACATTCTCTATTACCCGGAAGATACAGGATATTTTGACGCCGCCGATCTTGCTTTATCCCCATATCCCTTTGATAAGATTCGCGATTCTGCGTTACAGTACACCGCCGGAACCCACGGCTTTGATTCAATTTTAGCCGCGCCCTTTAACGCTAACGCGCCGGTCAAAATCGATACCACCGCCATTCTGAGCGACAATACCACCTATTACCTCTATTTCTTTGCCCGGGATAACGCCATGAACGTGCGGGTGTATAAAGAAGTCCTCTTTGTAAAGCAGGATTCGGATAAGCCCCGGCTGGACTTTGAAGACAGTACTATTAAAAATACCGTTTCCAATCCCAACCTCACCGCCGGCGCCGGCAGTTTTGAAGATCTCCCGGTCGCCAACAAAAAACTGAGCCGTACCGGCACGATCAAATTTAACCTCTACGATGATGACGGCCTGGATTTGGGTACCACTACCAAAGATAGTTCCCTTAAAATCTTTATCACCGGCACCATGACCAATACTGCCGGTACTATAGTGAAGACAACCGACACCACAGGCAAAAACGATCCCTTATGGCGCAAACAGCTTACCGACGCCCAGGTAAAACAACTCTTTGGCTCAAGCGGTACCGGTAACGACTATACGCAACTACGATCCCGTACCAACGGCGAAATTAAACAGGACGCCCTTATGGCTGCCCTGCACAATACACCCGGCGGCGCAGCCCTTGGCGGAGCTTACGATTATTTTCCCGGTAATAGCCAGACCAATCTTCCCGATGGAATCTACTTTCTGGAAATTGAAGTCCTGGACCTGATGGACTTTAAAGAGCAGAACCAGGCCGCTAATATTGCGTCCCAAACAACCACCACCGGCTTCTACTTTGCGGTGGACAATACCCTGCCTGACGTGTCCATTCTGAACAGGGCCGAGAATTCCTACGCCCCCTCTAAAGGTTCTGTGGATCTTACCGGCATTATGAGCGATGCCAATGTCCCTCTGTTAAAGAGCAATATGCGGCTGGATGTAGAGTACCGCGAAATGTCTAATACTCCGGGAGTTGTTAATCCCTGGCTGACCACCGTTCCCGCTGCCGTTGGCGGTCCCGGTATCAAACTGCGTCCCAATTCCTTTGAACTCCGTACACCCCGGTTAGCCACTATGGCGCTTGATGGCTATGATGGCTATGTTTTTGATGAGTTGTCCGGCACAGCGGATGTCCCGGTTAAAGATGGCGATGTGTATAAATACGGCTGGCGCTGTTATGCCGATATTGATTCCGCCAGCGATTTTTCCACATGGAACGGCGACATACGGTTTACGGTAACAACCGTGGACCGCTTTGGCAACGAAAATGCCACTGTCCGGGTATTGTCCATTGATACAGCGCCGCCCTCAGTCGGTGTGCGCTACTTTAACAAGTTCCTGACCCGCGCCGATCCTGTGCTTGTTTCCAATTATGTAAACGGCTGGTTTGAATTTACAGTCGAGATTAATGACAACTATTCGGTGGACTGGGTACATTACTTTATTCTGCCCGCTGTCGATACGCCGCCTACGTATATTGACCCCTCGGGCGCCGCCGATCCCATCGCCGCCGCTGCCGCCGAGCAAATGATAGCAGACGCCCTGTCTGCCTATCCGGCTAATATTGAAAAGCGCAATGCAGGCCGCTTTAACCTGGACAGCCGCCCCTTCAGCATCAAGGTCGATTCCGCATTTTTCTCCGACGGCAAGTACAACATTTACGTCATTGCCAAAGACGCTGCAGGTAACTATTCATCCAATGGTACCTCTAATCCAAATTTGCTCTGGCCAATAGAAATCAAACAAGATACGGATCAGCCCAATTTTGAGCAGTTCAATAACATCAGCCCCGAGCAGGGCGCCGTCATTGGCCTGGATAACCTTATCCTGCAGGGCACCATTGTTGACGACGACGGCTTTAATATCACCGGCGCCGATGGCAACCAAACGGTAAAGCTGCGCCTGCAAAAAGTTGCAGATAACACAACCCCGGTTACCGTACCTGACTGGGAAGCCTATATTCCCACTGCCTATCTGCAATGCTCCTCGCCTTTCGACAAACTGATTATCAATAAATACAATATAGGCGCTATTTCCGCCATTAAATCGGCGCTGGGTACCTATGAAGGGCCAATAGCCCTTGAAATCACCGTGCAGGACTGGTATGGGAATGGTCTCAAATTCCCCGAAGAAACCCTGCTCACAACTCGCAAATCCACTATAAAAACGTACTGGTACGAACTGGATCAAAACGACCCGGTTTTGGACATAACAAGCCCTGTGGCCAATGCATCCTATGGCGCCGGTTCCGCCACATCATTCCACCTGGCCGGCACTGTTACCGATTCATACCTCCAGTGGGAAAAGGTAGACATTAGCGCAACCCCCTGGACGCCGAGCGATACCGGACAGCTCCGCTATTTCATTACCTATATGGTAGAGGGCGGTGCGGAAAAGAAAATCTACCTAACCAGTACGCCGACCGCTTCCGGCCCCAACACAGACGGTCCAATGGCCTGGGCTCTTGAGTCCGGCGCCGGCGAAGACCTCGCACTTTTCAATTCTCTGAGCGAGGGCGAACAAACAATCTCTATCCTTGCCAAAGACCGCAGCGGCAAGACTGCGAACAAGACCATTACGGTGCGTATCGACAATGAGCCGCCGGTTATCTCGCTGGGCTCTATTGCGCCGCTGGATTATTCCACAGTCACCTTGACCTTGAGCAGCCCCGTGGACGGGACCGTCAACCACCCCTGGTATCCGGCGAAATACAGCGATACGTCAATTTGGACACCCGCGAACAAACAGCTCCTTTTTGCGGCGCGGGAAAAATATCTAAGAGACCACAATGCACCGCTTATCAAGCACTTTGGAGAAGCCCCGGAAATCAAGGGCAGTTTCGACGACCTTGTGTCCGATATCGATGTTACCACCGGTAAAAATAAATTCCGTGTATGGAAGGAAGACGGCGCTGCCTTTGATGCTTCGGCTAACTGGATAAGCTTTGCCGCCGCCAACCTTCTCGGCTCCGGTAAATCCCGGAACTGGACAATATCCGAGCCCAGCCGGCCGGACGGTGTCTACAGTATCTCCCTGTTCACTACCGACGTGGCGGGTAACGACAGTGCTGCCATCACGCTTGCCCATCCTGCCCGCGATGACACACGGCACTTTGTGTTCCGTCTGGATCACCAGGCGCCCACTGCGGCCATGTCCGACAATACCGAAATGACCATACCCGGCAGGAATAAATTTGGCCCCAGCGCCGGTATCAATGATGGCGATGTGTTTATCGCCGGAACGGCACAAGATGCGAACCTGCAAACCGTTTTCCTGTCCCTTTACAAGATCGACACGGTTACCGGAAACTCCGTCCCTGCCGTTGGATTCTCAGACCCCGTTGACATTGCAAAAGGCATTGCTGGCGACACCACCGAGCCCCACGCCGCCGAGGTATCCGGCACCAGCGGGCTTGACGGCTGGGAGTACAACCAAACAGTCGGAGGCGCCACCAATATATCCGTATTGAACTGGCGATTCAACATGAGCAGTAACTCCTACGCGGCCCTGACCGCCGGTGAGTATGAATTCAGAATCGAAGCGGTGGATTACGCGGAATCCAAGAGTGAAATACTGCGCTGGCAGTTTACCAAAGATGAAACCGCCCCGGACATCACAGTGAACCTTCCCCAGAAGGAAACCGTTAATACACTTGACGCCAATGACTATAATACCCTGGCCAAAATCAAAGCCGCGTTGAATAGCGGTACCATCACCACCATAAAAGGCGACACTCCCAAAATTTCCGGCACCGTGTCTGATGCCGCCACTCCCATCAACGCTATGACATTCCGTCTTGAAAAATGGGATTATAACGCAAACACCAATGCCGGTGAATGGAAAAATAAAAACTTGTCAGGTGCAACGGCAGGGTGGGAGACTCTCGCCCTCTCAGGTACCGGCTCCAGCCAGAACTGGAACTGGCTTCTGGACCCAACCCTGGATGAAGGCTTCTACCGGCTTACCCTGCGGGCGGAGGATTCTACCTGGTCAAATACAGACAATCTTATAGGCGCCGGTCATCGCGGAAATATGAAAGCATCCAATTATGTGTATTTCTTCTGGGACAAAACCGGGCCTGACTTGAGCGTGGAGACCGATTCCTCCAAGACCGATTACCTTAAACACTATTACAGTGGCCTGGCCAATGCGGATCATACCGCCACGTTTACCGGCACGGTTATAGATATTAACCGTATTGACCGGATTACGCTGAAACTTGCAGAATATCCTACTACTACGACCATTTATCTTAATCCTGCGCAGGCGTCACCGGCAGGTGCGGGCTCTCTTACGCTTGACCCAGATCAAAGTACCAATCCGGGCAAATATACCTGGACTGCCAAACTGAAGCTGGACGATGCCGATAATTTGGTAGGGGACGTAACCCTGCAAATTACCGCGTATGACAACGCCGGTAACAGCAGATTGATAAGCAAGCCCTTTACCCTGGATAACAGAAACCCCACTGCCAAAGTGGACGCCCCGG
Organism: Spirochaetia bacterium; assembly: GCA_025997895.1. Lineage (GTDB taxonomy): Bacteria > Spirochaetota > Spirochaetia > Treponematales > Breznakiellaceae > WQXQ01. Next base: position 5,252 of record BNVF01000008.1, on the reverse strand, counting down.
TGATGGTTGACTCAAAACCGTTCAGCCGCAATGAAAAGATGATCGGGCCTTATACAATCAGAGGTACTGCTGCGGATTCTGACAGCGGCATGGAAAATATCCAGTATTATGTGGGAGTGAACCCCCTCGTTACACGCCCCAAACCGGCGGCTACCCAGGCTGCGATCAATACCGAAGGCAAAAAGGTGCCATCCAGTGAATGGCGCATACCCGGCGGCGGTACCGGGCCCACCGCCGGAACTTGGGGTGTGAATTCTTATACCGATGACGACGGTAAAACCCAGAGCACACCCAGGCCTAACCTGGTGGAATTTGGAACCGGTATCAATGACTGGACTTTGACCATTCAGGACGTGGCGATCCTTGCCCGGCCCTTTACCACAACCTCCGGTGAAAAGTGGAATGACGTTTTATCGAATAAGATGGTGTACACTGTACCTATTGCCAGTACCCCGAATGAAGACAACCCGGATGAAATCGGAGCGGGACAGTCAGGAATATACGCCCTGCCGCTCTGGCTTAAAATAACCGACCGTGCGGGTAACGTTTCGTATATGTACAAAGAGCTCTGGCTCAACCCCAGCGGCGACACCCCCTATATTGACAATGTCAAGTTTCAGGGTAATGTTCCAAATAACACCACCATATACGGCGGCGCCATCAATGTAAGCGGCGATGCCGCAGACAATCTCTGGATCAGCGACGTGGTCTTCCGGGTGCTGGTTAAAAAAGACGGCAGCGGAACCACTTGGGATGAGGCCGTCTTTATGGACGAGTACAGCGACAAGCATGCACTTTGGGTAGATGCCCTGGTAAGTGCCAAGTTGAGCGCTTCATCCGTCTGGAGCACCAACTACCCCGATCTGAACCAGTATTCCGCCGCAGACGGAAGCAGGGGCTGGATGCGCTCTCCCATTATGTCTCCGGGCGAAATGGTGAACTTTATTTTTAATGTGAACGGCAACAAGGAGATAGAGAATTTAATTTCGGGAACCCAGGCGAGGGTAAAGGTGCAGATTCTGGCCTTTGACGCCGAAGATGTCGGCGGCTCTGCAAGGCTTATCTCCAAGCCCGTTGAATATATGGGCTATATTAAAACCGGTGCGCCCACCCTGAGCGCAAAGATCAGGTACACCAAAGCGGACGGATCAGTAGATACCGTTGACTACAGTGCATCCAATCCGCCCACCGTACGGGGTACCTATTCCATCATCACCAAAGCCGAAACCACCCTGGGTACGTCAGGCAAGATCGACAACATGAAGTACCACGGCGAGGAAAGCTCCAGTTGGAGCAACCTTACTCCCGCTTCCGCGCCCGGAGACTGGGTTATTTCGCCCACCACTGCCAATGCGGGAACCTATACGATAACAACGCCCATCAATACCAAGACCGTCAATGCAGGCAATTTTGACAACAAAGCCGGCACGTATCGGTGGTACTTCCATGCCGAAGACAGCGGCTCCAATCCCAATGCAGTAGCCGAATACAGCGTCAATGTGCGCATAGATAACTACTACCCCATGCGGGATCCACGGGTTACGCCGCCCCGCAAGGCAGTGGGAAGCGATTACTGGGTAGTGGGTAAGGCATTAGATGGCGAAAATGCATCCAATCCCTCAGTCCGCGGCTTACAGAAAGTAACGGCCTGGATTACCAAAGGCGCCAATAAACCGGATAACTATGTCAACCTGGAAACCGGTGAAATCAATACCGGCTACAGCGGTACACCCAACACCGTAAGCGATGCCAGAACCGGCAGGGATGCGGCCTACACAGGTGATACTATTACCGGCGTTATCCCCGGAACCACCGCTTCGGTCGACTATCCCAATCCCTCGGCCAATGTCGACCAGTGGCGGCGGGAGATTACAAATTCCGTAGAAAATCAACAGTTCTGGACCGGCAGCAACTGGTCCCGGGAATGGGGCTTTAAGCTGGATACCACCAAACTGGCTGACGGCGCCATTACGCTCCATTACATCATCTTTGATGAAGCCGGAAACGCCAGTTATTACACCGAGTCTCTGGTCGTAATGAACAAACCTCCGGTGATACACGAAATCACCCTGGAAACCGATCCCCGGCACCAGGGCGGAAGTTTGTCTTCCGGCGGCTCTCCCGAAGAACGCTCTATAGCGATGCGTACCAATTTTGCCGACTCCGGCTTTATAGTGCGTAACGATTACCTGAAGGTAAGCGTCGAAGTAAATCCGGCCCCTGCCGGTACCCGGCCGCTGTATTACACCCTTGACTATGTAGATCGTACTCCAATAAGCGCTAAGGATATGACGAACGGTTATGTCTACACCGTGAAGGAAGCAGGCGATCTGAAATGGGACGACTACGGCGCAGCAGCGCAGACAGCCCCGGCGGGTACCCACTTTATCGCCGCCTTTACAGCAGCCCCTCCTGCCGGTACCACCGCCGAAGTATGGGAATATACCAGCAAGGCGCGGAAGTACCCCAGCGAGACTCTCTTGGTAACTGCACCGTCCCGTGAGCACAAGATATTCTCAGCAGCGACGCTGCCGGCCTTTGACCGGGCCTATAGCACCCCGGACATCCTCAACTTTACCTTCCAGGGCAGCGAAATTACCCAAACCGCCGACTCTACGGCCTTCTTCCTGCTTCGTATTTCTGACAGCGTCAGAAATGATGAGCTTGGTAATGCCAATGAGCAGTTGAACGCTATTGAACTCATCGGCCTTACTATTAAGGGCCCTGATGGTACAGCCCCCACTGCACGCCTCTACGACATCAGCCCCTACACCGAGGAGCAGGTGGTAGGCAACAACACTACGGCCACGGAGAAAGCCGATACCATTATGGAAGCGGCACATCCACAGGCAATCGGTTCCAACGAGGGACGGGGCGGCTTGTATAACACCGGCCCCTCGGTAGACAAAATGGTCAAATCCGGCCATGTTGAACCCCGCGCGGGCAGCAGCGTCATATGGCGCAACATAACCGGCACGACCGATACAGCCACCGCCTTTACGCGGGATCAGTTGAGCGGTACCGTAATACTCCGGGGTATCGCGACAGACGACAACCAGATCAAAACGATCAGCCTGACTATAGACGGCGAAACTATCAATATACTTGAAGCCGACACGACGGACTCTGGTGAACTCAAAGCCGTAAACAGTGCAAAAGCATGGGCTGCGGATATCAGCAACTGGCATGACGGTCATACCGTGGAATGGTCCTATGTGTGGGATACTGAAAAAACCCTTGCAGGCGGAGCGAAAACGATGACCACCAAGGCTAATGTGCCCATCACCGTAACGGTCGTTGATTTCGCGGGCAACTCGACTACGGCTAGTGCTGTCAATGTAGACCTGGTGCCCTATTTACAGAGCTTCCGGCGTGATGCGAAATTCGGTACCAGCCGCAGCCTCCGCTCCCAGCAGGGACGCTACACCTTTGGCCGCGGCGAAACCGTTACCGCCATCGGCTTTAACCTGAAGGACGCAGGCGCCACCGGAATGGCGCTCTGGGTCGATAACGTTGGCGGCACCGGTAGTGTAACGCTTGAAACAACCGGCTTACCCCAGAACAACAACGAGGTGCAGTTCAATGTTCCTTCTGACGCAAAGAGCGGCAAGATCATGCTTACCACATCCAACACCGACACCACAGTGAACAAGGCAGTGAACCACCACGCCAACCATGACACCGCCAAGTCCTGGAACAGGGAAAACTACGCACGGGGCTCCGATCTGTGGGATGACATTCCCTTTGCCCACATCTGGGTAACCGATAATGATGGGGGTACAACCAGCAACCGCACCTATTTTGAAGGTAGCGACGGCGGTTACTATCCTGCCATGACCATAAACGCCCGCGACGGCGTACTGCACGGCGCCTGGGCCGACTTAAGCGCCGCCAATGTCTCTAAAGGCAGAAGCGATACTAGTGCCTCTTCGTTTAATAATGGCGGTGCTGAGGATCCGTATACCGATGTGGACATTTTCTTTAATACCTATAATTCAGGAACAGCCAGCAATGACAATTACAGCATGGTCTTCCAGTATGGGCGGGATTATTCCGCTCAGCGCGGGAGTGTATTTGTTGCCAACCGGACAAACTCCATGCGTACTGGCAACCCCCTGTTGCGGCCTCCAAATAATGGTGAAAGAGGCCGCTATTTCTGGAATATGCGTATAGCAAGCCGTTCCAACGGTACCGGAAATGACAACACTGTTTTCTACACGAGCGCCTATGCCTCTGGTACTCGTAATTTGCGGTATGCTCAGGGAACAGGTAATGACCGTAATACTACTGAATATACAGGCTTAATCATCGACGGAAATAGCGCACTTTCAAATGTAGCTAATAACAATTCATTCGGCACCATAGGCGGTGCTGCGGTAGCAGGCGAATACAGCGCAATCGGTTTACGCACCAATAACTACCCGGTCATTGCCTACTGGGATAAAACCAACGATACGGTGCGTCTGGCCTACGCCAACAGTGACAGCCCAACCAGTAGCAATGGAAGTAACTGGACCCGGCGTTATGTGATACCTTCAGGCGATATTTACGAAAAAGGTTCAGGCCAGTACATCAGCATGAAGATAGACCCAAGGAACAATGACATACACTTGGCCTTCTTCAACTCCCTCAAGAATACCCTGGTCTACGCCAAAGGAACCTACGACGGGGAATTTACCACCGTAGCCGTAGACAACGCGGTAATCGGCGGCAGGTACACCGGCATTTCCCTGGACAGTTCCGGCAACCCGGTGATCACCTATGTTGACGGTGTCGGCGGCACATACGGCAGGGCAAAAATTGCCTATCTGGATACTGCTGCCTTTACCAAGCTTTCAAAAGACCCCTTTAGCAACGCCAAGGTCAACACCGGCTGGGAAGCTATGAACGTACCCCTTGGGTATGCGGCCGCCATGAATGACGAACGGGGACGTCTCAGCGTGGAAGCCTGGCCGCCCCGGACACCTAATGCTACTATGAGCTACACGCCGCCAAGCCTCGGCTGGAACGCGGCAGTGGGTTATTACAGCGCCGGTGCCGGTACCAGTGACCGTTTCCGCATTGCTTACTTTATCAAACCCGGTTTTTAAACGATAATTAAAGAAGTATGAAAAAGAAGGTAAAGGCAGAAATGCAAAAACGGGCTATAGCCAAAAAGAAAAAAATCCTCCGTACGGGGTACCTATTCCATCATCACCAAAGCCGAAACCACCCTGGGTACGTCAGGCAAGATCGACAACATGAAGTACCAC
>BNVF01000007.1 GCA_025997895.1 Spirochaetia bacterium | reverse complement strand
ACCTTTGCGTTCATACGTATTGTAATGCAGAACTTTACCTGCCCGGGAAAAATCAGCAGGTTTATTACTATAGATATCAACTACCATGAAATTTTTTCTAAAAAAAAAACGAGGTAAAAAATATAACTGCAATAATATCAAAATGGCTATTAACTTTTGCCCTGATGTTCCCAAGAACATTTTGTATTTGGTTTTATTAATGGCTACTCCCTGCTTCTTAAGTTCTTCATCCGTGTAAAATTTTTCGGCCCGTGCACTGAGTTGTTTATGTAATTCTTCTTCATTCATGTTCAAAAAAAAATCCGGCCCCTTTAAAAAATCCTGGGCGGCCTGCAGCACAAATTCTGCGGCGATATACCGCTGTCTAATTAGCTGTGTGAGTGTGTAATAAACAATAATAAACCATTGCCGCAACAAACCCATCCGAGGGCGATGAAGCGCGTTTACAACAAGGCGGTTACGTTGTACATAATAAACCAGAGACATACTATATTTAAAGGAAAAATATTGATGCCATACCCCAATACCGTTTATGAGCTCTAATTTTTTTATTGCCCTGATACCATATTCAATATCATCACTGTTGACAAAGAATGGCAAGGGTAACTTGTATATATCTGCTGTTGAAAGCGGCATACACATATAGAACCAGGCCTGATAATCCATATGTTTGTTTTTAATCTCATTTTCCAGAACCGCATCCCATCGCCGCAAGTCAAGGTTGTTTTTAATGGGCCTATCCTTCCTCCCATCATAAAGTCCTCCTGCTTCATGCTGCAGGAAAGACATATCAAGCCGAAGCATAGAACCGCCGAGACACAGGTCCCTGTGTTCAGGCCGTAAAACAGCAAGAAATCGTACTGTTTTTACAAGGGTCTCTGCGTCAAAAACAATATCATCATCCATAAGGAGAAAATGGGTAAACTCGTCTCGCCGCCTGCAGGCTTCAATAATACCCCGGGTAAATCCTCCGCTGCCGCCATAATTCTTATTGGGAAATACCCGGATGTGTTCCCCATTCCAACGATCCGGGGGTATAGTTTTACCATTATCAATGATAAAAAAACTGACGCTATCTCTGATGGAATCCGGAGCTTCAATACCAAAAATATCCCGTTCGACCATTGCCATATTACGGTAAAGATAATATTCGCGTTTATAAGTACAAATAATCACGGCGATCTTGACTCTGTCCGGAGCCTCACATTCTGGCGCTTCCCAGAACCCGCCGGAACAGTACACATCTTCAAGACCGGCAACCTCGGTATAGTAATAACCCTGGGTATCATCGGATGAAAAATCATAGTCCAGGCGGATTTCTTTAAATCCTTGAGTATGTATTTCCTGCTCCTTAAGTATTTCCCGCGAAATGCTTCCATCGTTCTGTTCTCGCAGGGCTATAAGACGTACCAAAGCGGAGCCTTTCAGATTCAGTACCGCGATGATCTTGTTTATAGAAGTGTATTCCCGGTACTTGGCATAGGAAAAACAGTTAAAATAAGTATCAAAAGAGACAACCGCATCTTTGGTTATTCGCAAAGAAACCCCGTCCTGCGGAATATTCTCCATTGTGGTAAAGCCTTCCCCGGTACCATAAGAAACAATACGATAATATAGTTCCTGTTCCTGACATACTCCTTCTTTGGGCCATCGATAACTAAAAATTTTCATCGCTTATCTATAATACTTAGCATAAGCCGCACAGACTTCCTGGGCACTGCCGACCATTACCGCCTCGCCCTTCCGCAGCCATACTGCCTTTTCACAAAGCCGTTCTACCACCCCGCTATCATGAGAGACAAAAAGCAAGGTTGTCGCGGCTTCCAGCATCTCATGGATGCGCTTTTCACATTTCCGCTGAAAGGCGGCGTCCCCTACAGCAAGAACCTCGTCTACTATAAGGATTTCGGGCCTTACCACGGTAGCTACCGCAAAGGCCATACGGGCCTGCATGCCGGAAGAATAGTTTTTAATGGGCATATCAAGAAAATCCGCAAGCTCGGAAAATTCCACGATCTCGTCGTAGTGTTCCCGCATAAAGTTCCGGCTATGGCCCAGAAGGGCGCCTTCCAGGTAAATGTTTTCCCCGGCGGTTAATTCCGGATCAAATCCGGCGCCCAGTTCCAGCATGGGGGATATAGAACCGTTTATCCTGACAGAACCGATATTCGGAGCAATGATGCCGCAGATAAGTTTTAAGAGTGTAGATTTTCCGGCGCCATTACTGCCCACTATACCCCAGGATTCCCCCTGTTTAACTTCAAAGTTGATATTTTGAAGGGCAAGAAATTCCTTGAAATGGAGCTGGCCCTTGGCAAGTTTTATAAAATATTCTTTTATGCTGTCTATTTTTTCCGACGCCATGTTAAAACGTACCGAGGCATTTTCTATCTGAATAACTGTCTTTTCCAAAAAAATACCTCTGCTACATATAGAGAATAAATTTATTCTTGTTGCGGGAAAAAGTCAAAAGACCCAGGAATAGCATTAATCCCGCCGTAACGGCCCCGCGCAGTACAAGTTTCATGCCATCGATGTCTACAATGGTATCAACTGTAAAACTGCGGAACATGGTTATATAAAAATACATTGGGTTATACTGCGTAACAATGGAACGGAGCCATTCAGGCAAAATGGACACAGGGTAAAAAATGGCGGAAAGATACATCCAAGCGGTGGAAAAAACGCCCCAGAGGTGCTCTATATCCCGGAAAAAAACCGTTGCCTGGGCCATAAACAGGCCCAAACCTATGCTAAAAATGTACAACTCCATAATGGGAATAAGGACAAGAATAAACCGCACCGTAATGGGGGTTCTGGTAGCGGCAATCAATACAATAAGCGCCCCAAGAGAAAAAAGCAGGGTTACAAATTCGCTGGTTACCGCCGCCAGGGTAAAGATATACTTGGGGACATATATCTTTTTTAGAAGACTCGCATTCCCCAATACCGAAGGAATTGCACGGGAGACGGCGCCACTCATAAAAGAAAAGAGCAAGCTCCCGATAAGGAGGTAAGTAGAAAAATATTTGATATCCCGGGCAAATATGGAGGAAAAAACAATGGTCAGGACCACCATAGTAAGGAGCGGGTTTAATACACTCCAGAAATATCCCAGAATACTCCGCCGGTATTTAAGTTTGATGTCCCTGGAAACAAGCTGGAAAAACAGTTCACGGTATTTAAAAAAATTACGCAGAGCGAGGATTATATTCAATTAGTATTCCCCCATCCTCAGTTCCTTTTCCGCCGTCTCAAGAACAGAGACTATCGCCTGATCCATATCATAGTAAGCATACCGCGCTAATCGTCCCAGAAACAACACATTTTTTTCTTTTGCCGCATCTTCTTTGTATTGTATATACAATGTATTATTTTTTTCATCATTTACCGGGTAATATGGCTCAAGCCCCGGCTGCCATGCTTCGGGATATTCTCTTGTTACCACTGTCTTTGCCTGTCTGCCGTTTTCAAAATGCTTGTGTTCTATAATTCGCGTGTACGGAATTTCTGCGGCTGTATAGTTCATCACTGCTACTCCCTGATGGTTCTCCTCATCCAGTGTTTCCGTCTCAAATCTTAAACTCCGGTACTCCAGCCATCCGTGTTTATACCCAAAATAGGAATCTATAGTACCGGTATATACAATTTTATCAGCAAGGGCGCTGTATTCTTCTTTATCATCAAGAAAATCCGTATTAAGCCGTATATCTGCGCCTTTAAGCAATTTTTTTACCAGCGCTGTATAGCCTTCCGCCGGAATACCCTGAAAGCGGTTGGAAAAATAGTTGTTATCAAAAGTAAAACGTACCGGCAAGCGCTTGATGATAAAAGCGGGCAGCTCAACACATGGCCGGCCCCATTGCTTTTCCGTATATCCCTTGACCAGTGTTTCATAGAGGTCCCGTCCAACCAAACTCAATGCCTGCTCTTCCAGATTTTTTGGTTTTCCGGTATATCCCGCTGTCTCCGTCTCTAACCTGGCCTTTGCTTCAATAGGACTGGTTAGCCCCCACATCTGGTAAAAAGTATTCATATTAAAAGGAAGATTATAAAGTTTTCCCCGGTAATTCGCCACCGGACTATTAACAAAATGGTTAAAGGGAACAAGTTCCGTTACATATCGCCACACAGACTCGTTATCGGTATGAAAAATATGGGCCCCATAACGGTGTACCCTGATGTCTTCAACATCCTCACAATAAACATTGCCCCCGATATGATTCCGCTTTTCCAGTACCAGACAGCGCTTTCCTTTTTTTATTGCCTCGTGTGCAAATACGGCGCCGGACAAGCCTGAACCAACTATAAGATAATCGTACATATTTCTCTATTTAAACAGGGTCTTTACGCGGGAAGCGCACAATAAACTGCTCGCCCTCAACATCGTTTACCAATTCCATATTCGGCTGGTTTTTAAGCGCCCGGCGTAAACCGGAGCCCAGGCCGCTGTAGGGCAGAGTTCGGCTGGCGAAAGACGCAATTTGATTATTTCGCATAACAGGATTGCCGTATTTTATTTCTTCCACGGTAAGGCTGTTGGGCAGCTTCCCGGGGCTGATTATTTCAATTCGATTATCAAACACCAGCAGCCTGACCGGGGCGCTCTTGAAATAATCGCGGTGAATGAGGGCGTTTTGCAGAACTTCTTCCAGGGCGATTAGGGAAACTTCCGGTATGCCGTGGGAATTAAAGCCCTGCCCGTTTTGCAGATACTTGATACTGCTTTTAAGGTACTGCATCGCCTGCTTAAAAAGCTCGGGGATATTTCCGGTTAAATCTTCAGGCTTACTCCGGTAATTGCTGTCGCCTATGTCGTTCCCGGCAAACATAACGGTCTTTATGGTAAATGCGGGGCGCAATGCCTGGGGCTCCCGTCCAAAAAATAAAAGTCCGGCAAGAGTCAAATGTCCATTGCGCATAACTTTTTTGGCTGCAAGGGCTTCCTCCAGATTCAGACCTTTTTCTTCATAGGTCATTTCAAATTCTTTTTGGAAGTACTCTGAAAAAAGCCGTATGTCCACATCTTTGATGCTTGAATCAAATATTTCCATCTCATCGGCAAAGAGGTTTCTGCTTCCCAGCAAACGGGCAATTTCATCATTGGAAGTAACTTTTCGTTTATCGGAGCCGTTTTTTACATAAATGGTTCCGTTAGAATCCTTGTAAGGTTTTGATAAACCTTCCGCAACAGTTACGATGACGAGTTGATTGCTGTTGACAGAAACGGTATCAGTTTCAAGATAAACGGGAGGATATACTTTCTGGGATGCGACATTCACCAATTGCTGGTTCAACTGTTGTATCTCGCTAAATGAAAGGCCGTTTAGGTCTCCTGTTTTGTCATTTACACCGAAAATTATGGCGCCGCCCTGGGAATTGGAAAAGGCTATCAACTCGTGGGCAAGGCTGTCCAGGTGCGGCAGGCGTTCCTTGAACTGAACCTTGCTTGATTCGCCGCGCTTGATTGTTTCCAGTAATTCCTGTTCGGTCATCCCCGTTTCCCGTAATTCTGCTCTACCCAGCGCTGGTACTCGCCGCTGCGTATACTCTCTATCCAGGCGGGGTTGGCCAAATACCAGGCCACGGTGCGCTTCAGGCCCTCCTCAAAGTTGACGGCCTGCTTCCAGCCAAATTCGCGTTTTATTTTGGAACAACCAATCGCATAACGGCGGTCGTGGCCGGAGCGATCTTTGACATAGGTGATGGGGTGTAGCCTGGTACCGGCGCCGCCGGCGAGGATTATGCCTTTCATGTTACACTCCGCTCATCATTTCAAGAGCTATCCGGTCCATATCGTCACAAAATTCCTGCCAATCGGGTTTTTGGGTCCAGGCGATGGCTTCAAATTCGCTTTGGGGCATTTCTTTGAGAATTTCGCAAACAAAGGGAATTTCAAGACCTGCTTCTTTCTGCCGGGCTTCCTGAATTATTTGAGTCCAGTCTATGGGTTCATGTAAAGCAATTTCTCTGATATCCGCAATATCCTTGGCTGCATACCGAAAAATGGCGGATAACTTATTGGACAGTATATTCCGTATTGGGTCTGTCCGGTAAAACAAAGCGGTTTTTTGTATTTCCCCATAATGAGGAACCTGATCATTTACAAAATCCAATTTTAATATTGCTTCTGTTTTTTTATAACCAACTTTAATCGAAACAAAACCTTTGTTTCTGGTATAATCTTTTTCGATATCCCAGACAAATCCGTCTTCGCGTAACAGCACAAAGACCTTATCCAGTTGCTCATCAAAGTTCTGGCTTTTGTTTATAAAAAAATCCAAATCGTCAGAATAACGGTGATGGTAATAAGCTCTGCTAAGTGCAGTGCCCCCGGTTAGAAAAAAATCGGTACCGCTCCGACTTAAAGTATTCAGTACCCCATCCTGGAGGGGATACAGGTTCTCTTCGTAATACCGCAAGGGCAAAATCATAATGGCACCTTCTCTCTTTTGGCCAAATACGCCTGGCTATCTCAGGTGTATAAAGTTCCTTTATCGTTTCAACTCCCCAAAGGGCTATAAAATAGTGCCAGGGAAGCCGCTCCAAAGAACGGACAAAGAGTTTTTCCCGGTTGAAGGCCCCGGAAGATGCAAGCCGCCCTTCGATTACCGCAAGCATATCTTCTGGTTTATCCAGATAGTCCCAGTTGAGGGAATGCATACAATCAATTTTTTCTTCGTGGCTCAGATTTATCATTTGCTCTTGCAATTCCCCTCAACCTTATCCAACAGCCGGGGCAGCACAATCACTGCGGCGGCAGCTCCCAAAATTGCGCCCAGAGTGTCGGCGAGCCAGTCCCAGACGTTGCAGTCCCGGCCGGGGACAAAATACTGATGAAACTCGTCGATGGCGCCATAGGCTGAACTGACCAGGGCAATGAGCAACAGCGCGATAACCGGACGGCGTTTCCAGAACGCCGAAGATGCCCAAAGTCCTGCGGCGGCGGCAAGTGCGGCATAGGCCAGCAAATGCTGAAACTTATCAAAACTGAGTATGCCTTTCAGTTGCGGTAGAACGGACTGGGACGAAAGAAACCAGATAAACGCGGCAATGAGCGGGGCAGGCAGCCTGAGCAATATTTTTAGGAGTTTTCGTGTGATAATTTCACCTTGTGAGCGGTTATTCTTAATAAATGAGAACAAGCCAAGACCTCACCATCTCAAAAATGGCTTTTTTACCCGGTTTCCTCAAAAAAACCCCGCCGCCGCCGAAACAAGCTGACCGGATTTGCGTCTTGAAAGTCCCCCAAAGGGCCTTTTAGCCGCTATATTGTATCAATATTCAACGAAGGATACTTCCCCATCATTAATGAAACATACCATATTTGTGTTTTTATTACAATGTTTTGAAGAAAGCGCGCTACGACTGCTAAAGCACTTGTCCCACCGCTATTTTATCAATATTGTAAAACCATGAGTATTTTTGTCGCCATTATTTTGGGAGTGGTACAGGGCCTTACCGAATTCCTGCCGGTCAGCAGTTCCGGCCATCTGGTATTGTTGCAGCGGGTTTTTGGCATTTCGGAGCCGGCCCTGTTTTTTGACACCATGGTTCATGTGGGAACTCTGGCGGCTGTTTTTGTGGTACTTTGGCGGGATATTTGGGCGATTCTGCGGCGACTTATTCAGCCCCTGACTGCATATCTTATCATTGCGACCATTCCGGCGGTGATTTTTGCCCTTGCCTTCAAGAATTCGATAGAAGCGGCCTTTGAATCGGGGCAATTCCTGGGCGCCGCCTTTTTGCTTACTTCGGCGCTGCTGACGGGGGCGGAACTGCTGTCGCGGCGGGGTGTTGTCGGCGGCAGCGCAAAGCCTGCTGAGGGCAGCCTCAAAAAAGCCGGTGAAATGAACTGGATAGACGCGCTGGTCATCGGTATTTTGCAGGCCGTTGCCATTATTCCCGGCGTGTCCCGCTCGGGCTCCACGCTTTCCGGCGCGCTTTCACGCAAGTTGAACCGGGACTTTGCCGCCCGTTTTTCCTTTTTGCTGTCAATTCCGGCGATTTTGGGTGCACTGGTTTTGCAGCTAAAGGATCTGGCGAAAGACGCGGGCAGCGCGGCGGCTGATGTTGCAGCTAACGGAAGTGAGCTTACCGCGATGGGTGGCGGCATTGGCGCGGCGGCGATCATTGCCGGGACTTTGAGTGCCGCAATTGTCGGCTTCTTCGCGGTGCGGCTCATGCTGAAAATTGTGCGGGAACGGTCGCTGTTTGGATTTGCTATTTACACAGCGGTGCTGGGCGTGCTGGTGTTAGTCGATCAGTTTGGGACGCATCTTGTGTTTTAACACAAGCTTGTGTTCTGACACAAGTTTGTGTTTTAGCACAAGTTTATGTTTTAACACGATTGTGCAGAATCATTAAACAAGCGAAGTTTTTCGATTAAAAAATCATTATCTGCACGGTTTCTGACTGCCAGGCGCACCCAGGAACCGCTGCCGGAAAATCCTTTTTTGCCGCTCAGGTCTTTAATGAAGATATTGTGGCTTTCCAGAAGATAGCGCGCCAAATCTGCGGCGTTCAGGCCATCCCGAAGACGGCATAAAAAGTAGTTGGCTTGCGAAGGGTACACTTTGAAGAGGCCGGTTTTTTTCAACTCTGCGAAAAAACGCCCCCGCTCTTCGGCAATGCGGCGGCAGGCAAGGCGGTAATCTTTGGCGTATTTGCCGATAATCTGCAAAAAATATTCGGCAAATGAATTGATGTTCCAGATGGGGATTTGTTTGCGGACTTCCTGTATAAAGCCGCGATCCCCGGAGGCCAGCACGCCCAGGCGGAGGCCGGGAATACCGTAGCTTTTACTCAAACTTTTAATCACGATCAGATTGGGGAATTCATCAAGTATTTCCTGCCGCAAAAGGGTGCCTTCCCCGGACTTGTCCACGGACAAGTCCGAAGTATCGCAAAAATCGACAAAAGATTCGTCCAGCAGCAGTTTTTTGTTCTGCGCTTTTAATGTTATAAGCAGGCGTTTGACATCATCTTTAGGAATATAATTGCCCGAAGGATTATCGGGATTGATCAGTACCAGCATATCGCACCCGGATGACCATTCCATTAGCTGATCAACACCGTAGTTCATAGATTCGGAACCGAAAGAAACCAGCTCGGCATCATTAAAAGGTGTATCGAAGCTTTCGGCGTATTCGTTAAAAGTGGGGTAAATAATTCCAACCTTGCCCCGGATAAGCCGCGCCGCCGCACGAATAAGTTCCGCCGCGCCGTTGCCGGTCAACACATTTTCCGTTTCCAGATTGAACATTTTCGCGGTCAGCAAATTCTGCACATTGAGCCCCGATGGATACTCGGTGAGCAGCTCGTCAAAATATGCCTTCATCTCGTTCCGCATCTGTTCCGGCGGGAAATAAGGATTCACCAGGTAACAGAAATCCAGCAGTTTGGGAAAACGCCAATAGCCGCCGTAACGCGATGAAATTCGCTTGAGTTTTTCATCGGCAGTATTGGAAAAAATTGTTTCGGCAATATCCTTATCCTGGACATCATCAATCTCATACCATTTATGATCGGTTAATACCATTGCCTTTAATTCGTTCTTCTCAAGAGTGGCGATTACACGTAAAACCTGCTCGTAGTATTCGTTATTGCCCATAGCATGGGAATAGGCTTCCAAAAACGGCACGTAACTGTTACGCAAAAAATCGCGGGAAAACTTATAGATGTTGACGGTTTTGTAATACGATTCCTTTTCGTTGTAATTAAAAAATTTCTTCGGGATAAAACTGGTGATTACACTCTCTTGGGAAATTTGCGCCACCGTCCCGTCCATCCATGACTCGTAAGGCGCAACCACCGCCAGAGTCGGCTCAGGATTCTCAATCAGCTCCTGTATAATTCGATCTTCAAAAATCAAATCACTTTCCAAAAGCAGAGTGTCGTCTAACAGCAGATGATCCTTTGCAAGGTAGAGGGAATAGATGTTGTTGGTTTTATTGTAAACTTCGTTGACCACCCAGGTTATTTCGATATTTTTATAACGGGGCCCCACAAAGTTGATGAGATTGTCCTTTTCATAACCGGCGACAATAACGCATTTGCGTATCCCCGCGCTATCCAACGCGTCAAGGGCGCGTTCTATCAAAGTTCGCCCGTTAATCGGCAACATACACTTGGTGTTATTTTTGGTGTATTTTCCCAGACGGCTGCCCATTCCCGCAGCGAGAATTACAGCTTGCATGGCGTTCCCTTTTTGTTCATTTTTTTTACTATACTCTACCAATTTGAACAAGATCAAGAGGAGAGTTTCAGTGAATGCCTATGATGTCTAATACCTGATATAAAAAATATTTTCAAAAACACCTATTTTTCACCGAATTTTCTTGACCCTAATCGCGTATTTTAGTATTTTCTAATCAGGTATAAGTAAAAGTTTAATTTCAGGAAGTAATAATGTTGAAACATCACCAACACGGGCAAAACGAGGAAACCCCGGCCGGCGTTCAAACCGGGGCGGCGGAAACAGGTCAGGCTGAGCACAGGGCCGCCGGAACTGCGGAGGCGCAGGCAAACGGGCAAAATGGGGCTTCCGGTGGCGATTCTGCCGCTTTTCGGGCTGCACAAGGGGCCGAATCCGCGAAAAATCAGGCTGCAACAGGCACAGAACAGCCCACCCAGGGCGCTGAGCAGGCCGTAGAGCCCACTCCAGAGGAAAAAATCGCCGAATTGGAGGCCCAACTGGCGGAAACCCGGGACCAATTACTGCGAAAAGCGGCGGATTTCGAGAATTTCCGCAAGCGGATGAACCAGGAAAAGCAAAATGCCATCGATTTTGCCAACCAGAGCCTGCTTTTGGACATAATCCCGGTCATCGACGACTTTGAACGGGCCATAAAAGCGGCGGAAACTGCAAAGGATTTTACCGGCCTTTTGGACGGCATCACCATGATCGAAAAGCGCCTCACCAGCCAACTGGAAAGCAAATGGGGGCTCAAGCGCTTTGATTCCGCCGGCGAGGTTTTTGACCCCAACCGGCACGAGGCGCTGATGATGGAAAAATCGCCGGATGTGAAGGAGGCCGTAGTCCAGGAGGATCTTATCAAGGGCTACACATTGAAGGACCGGGTAATCCGTGCCGCGAAAGTAAAGGTTGTAATGCCGGAAAATCCGGCGCCTGCCGCAGACAGCGGTGCCGGCTCACTGTAAGTGAGGCTTAATATTATACAAAAAATCAGATATGATAAATAAGGAGTTTTCATGAGACTTGCGAAACTTGCGTTTCGTCTCATGTTCGATTTGATATAAGCGGCGATACCGCCGCTTTTTATAGGAGTTTTAAAATGGGAAAAATAATTGGCATCGACTTGGGTACCACCAATTCATGTGTAGCCGTTCTTGAAGGCGGCGAACCGGTGGTCATTCAAAATTCCGAGGGGGGCCGGACCACACCCTCCATCGTCGGTTTTACCAGCAAAGGCGAGCGCGTTGTAGGCGCCCCCGCCAAAAACCAGATGATCACGAATCCGGAAAACACAGTCTATTCGATCAAGCGTTTCATGGGACGCCGTTTCTCCGAAGTTACCAGCGAGATGAAGCTGGTTCCCTACCACGTAACCGAGCAGGGCGATGATGTGCGGGTAGACATTGACGGTAAGAAATATTCCCCCCAGGAAATTTCCGCCTTCATTTTGCAAAAAATGAAAAAAACCGCCGAGGACTACCTGGGCGAGGCCGTTACCGAAGCGGTGATCACCGTGCCGGCTTACTTTAACGATGCCCAGCGCCAGGCCACCAAAGACGCGGGAAAAATCGCCGGTCTTGAGGTCAAACGCATCATCAACGAGCCCACCGCCGCTTCACTGGCCTTTGGCTTCAATAAAGATCAGAAAAAAGAGAAAACCATTGCCGTGTACGACCTGGGCGGCGGCACCTTTGACGTTTCCATTCTGGAACTGGGCGAAGGCGTTTTTGAGGTGAAGTCCACCAACGGTGACACCCACCTGGGCGGCGATGATTTTGACCGCCGTATCATGGAATGGCTCATCGCCGAATTCAAAAAAGACTCCGGCATCGATCTGGGACAGGATCGCATGGCGCTCCAGCGTCTGCGCGAGGCTGCCGAAAAAGCGAAGATTGAGTTATCCGCCATGCAGACCACGGAAGTAAATCTGCCCTTTATCACTGCCGATCAGAGCGGCCCCAAGCATCTGCAAAAATCCCTCTCCAGGGCAAAATTCGAACAGATGGTAGAAGACCTGCTTGTACGTTCCAAAGACCCCTGCATCAAGGCGCTGAAAGATGCCGGCCTGAACGCAGATCAGATCGATGAGGTAATCCTCGTCGGCGGCTCCACCCGAATTCCGGCGGTGCAGCAGATCGTTAAAGACCTTTTCAAAAAGGAACCCAACAAGGGAGTAAACCCCGACGAAGCGGTTGCCATTGGCGCGGCCATTCAGGGCGGCATTTTGGGCGGCGATGTGAAGGATGTGCTTCTGTTAGACGTCACTCCCCTTTCACTGGGCATCGAAACCCTGGGCGGCGTGATGACAAAACTCATCCCCCGCAACACCACCATCCCCACCCGCAAGAGCCAGATTTTCTCCACCGCCGCAGACGGTCAGACTGCGGTCTCCATTCAGGTTTTGCAGGGCGAGCGCGAAATGGCGAATCAGAATCGTGTACTCGGCAGATTCGACCTGGTGGGTATTCCCCCTGCGCCACGGGGCATTCCCCAGATTGAAGTTACCTTCGATATTGACGCAAACGGCATTGTCCACGTATCCGCAAAAGACCTGGGTACCGGCAAGGAGCAAAAAATACGCATCGAAAGTTCATCGGGCCTGAACGATCAGGACATTGATCGCATGGTGAAAGAGGCGGAACTCCACGCCGAGGAAGACAAAAAAGAGCGGGAAAAGGCCGAGGTGCGCAACGAAGCAGACACCATGATCTACAGTACCGAGAAAAACATCAAAGACCTGGGTGACAAGGTCAACGCCGCGGATAAATCCAAGGCCGAGGAAGCCATTGCGGATCTGCGTAAGGCCCTTGAAGCTGGCGATATTCAGGCCATCAAGGACAAAACCGAGGCCCTCAAGCAGGTGTCCTACAAAATTGCCGAAGAAATTTACAAGCAGCAAGCCGCAGCAGGTGCCGCAGGCCAGCAGCCCGGCGGCCCGGACGCGGCAGGCGGCTTCCAGGGCCAAGGCCCCGGAGCAGGACCCGCAGGCGGCGACAACAACACCAAGAGCGCCGAAGACGCCGATTACGAAGTCATGGACGACGATACGAAGTGACAGCTACCGCGAGACAGCTTTTTCAAAATGCAAGTTTTGAAAAACCAGTAATTGCAGAAATGTATGCTAGATAAATGTAACACGGGGTGTTGGTGGGAAGCTGCGGCCCTCTGAAAGAGGGACGCGGATTGCCCACCAACAGGACCCCAGGTAAATTTTTTTAAGCATACATTTCTGTATTAGCAACTTTTTTACAAAGGGTGATATTTTGGCAAAGCGTGATTATTACGAAGTTCTTGGAGTACAGAAAAACGCCTCAAAGGATGACATAAAAAAGGCGTACCGTAAACTCGCCATTCAGTATCACCCGGACAAGAATCCCGGCAACAAGGAAGCTGAGGAAAAGTTTAAAGAAGCCACCGAAGCGTACGAAGTGTTAGCTGACGATCAGAAAAAAGCCGCCTACGACCAGTTTGGTTTTGCCGGTGTTGAAGGCATGGGCGGCGGTCAGCAGGATTACTCCCAGGTGTTCCGGGGTTTTGAGGATATTTTTGGTGACTTTTCGGGGATTTTCGACACCTTCTTTGGCGGAAACAGGGGCTTCCGGGGGAGCGGCGGCGGTCAGGGCGGAGTCCGGCAGGGCGCCAACCTGCGTTACGATATCGAGATTCCCTTTAAGGACGCCGTTTTTGGCACCAAGGTTGAAATTCAGTATTCGCGTAACGAGTCCTGCCCTGTCTGCAAAGGGTCGGGGGCGGCGAACGGAGCAGGCAGGAAAACCTGCCCCACCTGCCAGGGCTCAGGCCAGGTGCGGCACAGCCAGGGCTTTTTCTCGGTAGCCTCCACCTGCCATAGCTGCGGCGGCGAAGGTTACGTTATTGAGCAGCCCTGCCGGGAGTGCGGCGGCTCGGGAGCGCAAAAAAAACGGCAAAAAATAATGGTCACCATCCCCGCAGGCGTAGAAAACGGCAAGCGGGTAGTCATCCCCCGCCAGGGTGACGCAGGTCCCAATGGCGGCCCCGCCGGCGATCTTTATGTGTTTATCAGAATCAAACCCCACGAATATTTTGAGCGCCAGGACCTGGACCTCTACTGCGCGGTGCCCATCTCGGTCAGCCAGGCCGCCCTGGGCGCGGACATCCACGTCGCAACCCTGGACAGCAAAACCATCAAAGTAAAAGTACCCGCAGGCATCCAGAACGGTAAAATGCTCCGCATCCGTGACGAGGGCGTCCCCGCCGGCGGCCGCCGCGGTAACCTTTACATCAAACTCATGATACAAATACCGGAAAAACTATCCCGCCGGGGCAAAGAACTGCTGGAAGAACTTGCAAAAGTTGAAGGCCAGAATGACAGCCCCAAACCCATCCCCCTTTCAACGCTGGGGGAATAATATTTTTTATGCAATTTTCAGTTGAAAAAGCCGATAATATTTATTATACTGGATACTGGAAATAGCTTTCTTAGGATGGTGGTAAAGAATGGTTAAGTCCGAATTAGTAAAATGGTCCTCAACTTTTTCGGTTGGGATAAAGCTGATAGACGATCAGCACAAAGGGCTGCTGGATTTAGTCAACGATCTGTTCAATCACTCAACCGGTGATGTAGCAGAAGAACGTGCCTATTTTCAGAAAGTCATCCAGGCTGCGGTTAATTACGTTAAAGTGCACTTTGCGACTGAAGAAAAAATAATGATTGCGACTAAATATCCGGGCTATGCTGAACATAAGCGGGCACATGATACTTTTGTACTTACCGTGGTTGACAATATCCGGGACTTTGAAGCGGGGAAGAAATTCACCCTTTCAACATTCACCAAATTCCTCAAAGAATGGGTTTTGACTCACATTGCCATAATGGACAAACAGTACTTTGAATACTTCAAACGAATCGCTTCCCGCAAAGCGGACGGCAAGCTGAGTATCAACCGGACAGACGTAAGGCGCAGTTAAAAACCATAAATTTCAGCTTTTTTTAAGAATATCCCCTAAAAGACTATTGAGTTTTTAGGGGGTTTCTGTTTATTAATAGTATATGGCTGTAAGTACATTTAAACGTGGCCTGAAACTTCCTACCAGGAAGCACGCCACAGAGGGAATGCCGGTGGAACTGGTTCCGGCGCCCAAACAGGTTGTAATTCCCATAAACCAGCATTTCGGAGCGCCGAATAAATGCCTGGTCAATGTGGGTGACCGGGTAAGCCGGGGGGAAAAAATTGCCGATGCAGCAGCGCCTGGCCTAATGACGGTGCCGGTTCACGCCTCCATCAGCGGGGTAGTGAAGAAAATTGAGCCCCGGACCCAATCAAACAATACCGAGGGTCTGTGCGTGGTTATCGAGGCGGATGCGGACAGCGGCGCGGCGCAGGAAGTCCTACAGGAAGTCCTGATGTCTCCCCTGGACCCCTTCAACTGTACCAAAGAGGAAGCCCTTGCCCGGGTACGGGAAGCGGGTCTACTGGGTATGGGCGGCGCGGGTTTTCCTTCCCATGTAAAACTTTCGCCGCCGCCAAATAAACCCATTGATATCATCATTGCCGACGGCGCCGAATGTGAGCCCTACCTTACCACCGATGAGGCGGTAATGAATGAAAAGCCCCACCTGCTGGTAAAGGGCCTTTCAATCGTGATGAAGATCACCGGAGTCAACCGTGCCATCATCGGCATGGAGGATAACAAAAAAAACCTTATCCCCATGATCGAGCGGGAACTGCGGGTGGGGAACATTCCCGGCGATATTTCCATTGGTCTCTGCCGCACCCGCTACCCCCAGGGCGGCGAAAAAATGCTCATCACCGCCCTTACCGGCAGGGAGGTGCCCTCAGGCGGCCTGCCTATGGATGCGGGCTGCATTGTGCAGAATGTGGGCACCCTGGTCGCCATTGCCGAAGCCTTTACTCTGGGCAAGCCGCTTATCGACCGTGATCTAACCGTGAGCGGCGGCGCTTGCAAAACTCCCAAAAACATCCGGGCTCCCATCGGTACTTTATTGAAAGATCTGCCGATTGCGTTTATGGATATTGATTACAGCAAGCTCGCCAAAATTCTCTTTGGCGGCCCCATGATGGGTACGGCGGTTCCTTCCCTGGAAATTCCAATTCAGAAAAACACTTCGGGAATCATTTTGATGACAAAGGAAGAAACTATTGCCGAATTTGAAGGCCCCTGTATACGCTGTAGCCGCTGCATACGTAACTGTCCCTGCCGGCTTTCACCGGTGATCATGAACAACAGCCTGGAAGCGGAAGATCTTGACTATGCAACCAGGGCGGGGCTTATGGATTGTATCGAGTGCGGGAGCTGTACCTATGTATGCCCCGCGCGGATCAAACTGGTTCAGCGTTTCCGTATCGGCAAGCAGCGTCTGCGGATACGGCAGCAGGCGGCGCAAGCAGCAGCGCAAGCCGCAAAGCCGGCGGCGCAGCCCGCAGCGGCAAAATCCTAAGGAGTGAGCCATGTCTGACAATTCAAACGCACCGTTAGGTGCGGCGCCATCCGGCGCAACTCCGGCAAGCGCGGCAACGTTAGGCGGAACAACGGCAAAAAAAGCCGCCGCCCCTTCTTATCTGCTTGCGTCCAGCCCGCATTTTGCCTCGCCGGTGAATTCGGCGGCGCTGATGCGCAATATGCTTATCGCCCTGACGCCGACAGCCGCCTTTGGGGTGGTAATTTTCGGCCTGCCGGCGCTGCTCAACATCCTTGTTTCAGTGTTAGCCGCTATTGCCGGCGAGGCTCTGTTCAGGCTGGTTACCAAACAGCAGGTTCGAATAAAGGATCTTTCCGCGGGGGTTACCGGACTGCTGCTGGCTCTGGTCATTCCCCCCTCTACCCCGCTGTGGATGACCGCCCTGGGCGCGATTTTCGCCGTGGTGGTTGCCAAGGAATTTTTCGGCGGCCTGGGGGCCAATGTGTTTAACCCCGCCCTTATCGGCAGGGCTTTTCTGCTGATGAGTTTCCCGGCGGCCATGACCACCTGGAATCTGCCGGAACAGGGATTTGTGAAAAGTCTGACCGACGTGGTCACTGGCGCGACACCTCTGGCGTATCTTAAATCCGGCGAAGCCATTGATGCGCTGACTCAGGCGTCGATTACCGTTCCTTCAAAATTGACCCTCTTTTTGGGTGTTCGCGGCGGCTGTATCGGCGAAACGTCGATATTCCTCATCCTTGTGGGCGGATTTTTCCTGCTGGTAACCAAAACTATTGACTGGCGGGCCCCGGTCGGGATGCTTGCTGCAGCGGTTATTGTTTCGATACCCCTGGGCTATGGGCCGACCACAACCTTGCTCACCGGGGGTCTCGTCTTCGGCGCGGTCTTTATGGCCACCGATTATGTAACCGCCCCCATCACCGCCAAAGGTAAGCTGATCTTCGGAATAGGCGCCGGAATTATTTCGGTACTGATTCGCAAATGGGGAACCTACCCCGAAGGCGTCAGTTACGCGATATTGATCATGAATGGCGCCGTACCATTCCTCAACAAGCTGCTGCCAAAAAAATACGGCTTCGTGGCTCCGAAAAAACCCGCTGACAAGGGGGCCGCAAAATGAAAGGTATGTTAAAACTCGGTCTCGTCCTTGCGTTATTCGCCGCCGCCGCCTGCGTCATGCTGGCCTTTGTGTACACCGGCACCGAACAGATCATCGCCCAGCGGCAGCAGGATGATCTGCAAGCGGCGCTCAAGGAACTGTTCCCCGATGCAGACAGTTTCACTCCGGTCTCTGACATTCAAAGCCCTGACGCCTCGGTTACTATCGAGACCGCTTATGCGGCCATGAAAAACGGCCAACCTGCCGGAGCAGCGCTGCGGCTTTCCCGGGCCAGCTACGGCGGGCCTATCAAGATTATGACAGGTGTAAGTCTTGACAGCACGATCACCGGGGTGAAAATACTGGAACATTCAGACACGCCCGGACTGGGGGCCAACGCCGCATCGTCCTCGTATTTTGTGGTTCGCTTAAAAAAATTCGGTTGGTTTGCCGGAAAACTGGACCCCTCAATGGGGATTACCTTTTACGGCCAGTTCACCGGAAAAAGCGTAACCGATCCTTTTGTGGTTAAGGAGGATGTAGATGCAATTACCGCCTCTACCATTACCAGCAGCGCGGTTACCGCCGCAGTAAAAGCCGCCGGTATTGGCGTTACCGCCTGGCTTGCCGGTGTGGATGTAAACGCCATTTCCGGCGCGTTAGAAGGAGGGGCTAAATGAGACTTTTCCGCATTTTTACAAACGGCCTAATAAGGGAAAATCCCCTGTTGATTTTGATGATTGGTCTCTGTTCCAGCCTGGCGGTTACCACTTCGGTTGACAATGGTATCGGCATGGGTCTTTCAATGACCTTTGTGCTCCTGATGTCTGAACTGGTGATCAGCCTGTTCAGAAAACTCATCCCCGAGTCTGTCCGCATCCCCATCTTTATCATTATCATCGCCGCCTTTACCACGGTGATCGATTATGTGCTCAAGGCATGGTTTCCGGATCTTTCAAAAGCGATGGGGGTCTTCATTCCGCTCATCGTGGTGAACTGTATCATCATGGGACGGGTGGAGGGCTTTGCTTCCAAACAGCCGGTAAGCGACGTTATCCCCGATGCCCTGGGCATGGGTCTGGGTTACACCTGGGTGCTTACCGGAATCGCCCTGGTGCGGGAATTATTGGGCAGCGGCGCCATCCTGGGCTTCCAGGTGCTGCCTTCAAGTTATCAGCCGATTCTTTTCTTTGTGCTGCCCCCAGGCGGCTTCTTTGTGTTTTCCCTGTTTATCGCCCTTAACCTGTTTATTAAGTCGAAGCTCAAAGATCCCAAGGCTGCGGATTGTGACTCGAATTGCGCCGGATGCGCAGTCCATTGCGGCTCCGCCGGCGCGGGAGGCAAATCATGAATCTGTTCAAAATATTTTTAACTGCTTTCCTTATCGACAACGTGGTGCTGATGCGCTTCCTCGCCCTTTGTCCCTTTATCGGTATGAGCACCGACGAGGACAAGTCCATCGGTATGGGCATGGCGGTTACTTTTGTTACGGTGCTTGCCACCTGCGTTACCTGGCCAATTTACAAATTTATCCTGGAACCGCTGGGGCTGGTATTTCTCCAGATTTTGGTTTTCATTCTGGTCATAGCCGCCCTGGTTCAACTGGTTGAGTTTTATCTCAAGAAGTCAGCCCCGGGGCTCTATAACTCTATGGGTATTTACTTCGCCCTGATCACCACCAACTGCGCCATCCTGGCGGTTACCTTCGACGTAATTTCCAACGGTTACACTTTTATCGAGTCCGTGGTGTATGCCGTGGGCGTTGCCCTGGGCTTTCTCCTCTCGCTGCTGCTTTTGGCAGGTATACGGGGACGGATTAAAACCAGCCCCATCCCTGCCTTTCTTAAGGGAACGCCGGTGCTCTTTGCAGCAGCGGCGCTGCTTTCTATGGCCTTCATGGGCTTTAAGGGGTTAGTAAGATGACTATCGTATTAATTACCGCCGCCTTCGCCCTGATCCTCGCCTTTGTGCTGGGAACCGCTCTGGGCTTTTTCCGTGAATTCTTCGCCGTGCCCCAGGACCCGCTGGTGGGCAGAATCCGCGAGGTGCTGCCCGGCGCAAACTGCGGCGCCTGCGGTTTCCCCGGCTGCGACAACTACGCCGCCGCCATTGCTGCGGGCAATGCCGGTGTCAGCGCCTGCTCTGTGGGCGGCCCCTTGGTGGCGGAAAAAATCGCCGCCATCACCGGCATAGCCGGCGGCGGCGTAGTGCAAACCATAACGGTACTTGCCTGCCAGGGCTCGTCAATGCACGCGCCCCTTAAGGGAACCTACACCGGGCTCCAGACCTGCCGGGGCGCCAAACTCTCCTCAGGTGGAACCAAACTCTGCTCCTGGGGCTGTCTGGGCTTTGGCGACTGCGTAAAAGTCTGCAAGTTCGGAGCCCTTAGCATGAGCGACTACCGGCTCCCCAAAGTGGATTATACGAAATGTACTGGCTGCCGGCTCTGCACCAACGAGTGCCCCCAGGGTCTGCTCAAAGGGATTCCCAAAGATCAAAAAGGTGCCATGACCCTCTGCTCCAACCGGAATCCGGTTAAGCAGATGGTAGCCAAGACCTGTAAGATCGCCTGTATCAAATGTGGCATCTGTGTAAAAAATTGCCCCCAGCAGTGCATCAGCCTGGAAACAAATATCCCGGTAGTGGATCTGACCAAGTGTACCTCCTGCGGAACCTGCGCGGAAAAATGCCCCACCAAAGTTTTCAAAATTTTTGAACGGGATATTTTTAAGGTCGTTTGAACCAATACCCCACGCTTGTTTTGAGCGTGGGGCCGTTCCCTTGACAATTTACTAACCGACGGTTATAATTTCGACGGGTATGAAAAATGGGTATTATTGAACGTAAAGAAAGGGAACGGGCGGAACGCCGGGCGCTCATCATGCGCTGCGCCAAGGAAATGGTCTCAAAGTACGGGCCCACTGCGGTGAGTATGCAGGATATTGCAAAAGCGGCGGAGTTGAGCAAGGCGACACTGTATTTATATTTTCACAGCAAAGAAGCTTTATTCAGTGAGATTTGCGATGAATCGGCGAATGCTTTTTTACAATATGTGCAATCGCGTCTCACGTCGGGTTTATCCGTGATTGAAAAATTGAAATTATACTGGAAGTGTTGTCTTGAGTTTTATGGCGGATCAACCGATCTGTTCATCATTTTCTATCTACGCGATTTTGTACCGCCCTCAGAGACGGCCCCGACTGACCCATCGTATATGATTTTTTACTTTATCAAGGATATGCTTGATTCGGGAATTGCCGAAGGTATTTTTGAAAGTGACATAAACACCGAATTCCTTACACGGACAATACTAAGCCTTTTTTCCTCAAAAGTTATTTCCGCCGCAGCGCAGCCCGCCGATGCTTTACACAAAATAAATTTTGTTTCCGAAATACGAAGCGTTTTTAATATTTTACTGCGCGGCATGGCCAAGCCGGAAATTGACCGTTCACTTTTATTGCTGCCTGATATAAGCGAATAAAGAAAATAGGTAGTCATCCCACTCTGCCATTTCCTGATCGCTACTTCAACAAACTCCCCGCCTTCTTGCAATGGCTGCACCCCAGCACATGCACATGGGAGCGCCGGTGGGGGCGTTCAAACATACGCGCTATAAGAATATCTTTGCCCCGCAGGGAGACGCCACAAACCGGGCATTTGCGGGGACGGGAACCGCCAAGACAGTAGGCGCAGCCCCGGATGTACATAAGGCGGTCTCTGCCGCCGGTAAGGGAAGGAAAGGCCTGAGAGCTGACCAGTTCGCCCTTGTTAAGCCTGGCGGAGCAGACCGGGCACACCTGGGAATCGCCGGGAACGCCAACGCCTTTGCGGGGACGTTTGTGCCGGGGTCTGGTTTGCCAGCCCAGGCGGATTCCCGCCAACTGGCCGATTAACAACGTATAACCGAACCACAACAGCACAACGCCTATAGTAACAAAAACCAGTATCTGTATATATGAACTCATGGTATACTTAAACTTGTGGCAACTCTCTATATTATCGGCACACCTATCGGGAATCTGGGAGATATCAGTTTCCGGGCGGTGGAAACCCTCAAAGCGGCGGATTTGGTGGCCTGCGAGGACACCCGGCGCACTCTGAAGCTGCTCAGTCACCTGGGAATACGGGTAAAAATGCTCTCCTGCCGTTCTCAAAACGAGCAATTTGCGGCGGAAAAAGTGATCGCCGCCCTGGATCAGGGGCAGACCGTAGCCTACGCCAGCGATGCGGGAACCCCGGCGTTGAGCGATCCCGGGGCGGTGCTGGCACGGCTGGCTGCCGGGGCGGGGCATCAGGTTATACCCATTCCGGGACCATCGGCCTTTGCCTCGCTGGTGAGCGTGGCCGGCGGTTTTGACAAAACCGTGGTTTTTGAGGGCTTTTTGTCGCCAAAACCGGGGCGGCGGCGCTCCCGGCTGCGGGAGCTTTTGGCAATGGATGCGGCCTGTGTGCTCTACGAGTCGCCCTTCCGTATACTCAAGCTTTTGGAAGATATTGTCGAAATTGATAGCAGCCGCTATGTTTGTGTGGGACGGGAAATGACCAAGCTCCATGAGGAGTATATTCGGGGTTCGGCAGCCGAAATTCTTGCTCATTTTGTACAAAAAAATGAACAAATCGGTGAATTTTCAGTATTTATATCTGGAAATAAATTAAATTAGCCTGTAAACTTATATTGATGAAATGCCGATACTTAAATATAGGTAGGATAAGAGCATGACAATCGACAGGATAGGTCATTTAGATCCCATTCAGCCCGGCAAAAAAACCGGACGGAGTGATCAGGTACGGGGGGGCGACCAGGTAGATTCCATCAATCTTTCTTCTGAAGCAAAGGAGAAAGCGGAAATTTATCAGGTTGTAGAACTCATCAAGTCCACTCCGGAACTTGACGATGCCCGTATTACTGAACTCAGGGGAAAGATCAACGATCCTGCATATCTCAATGACAGGATCATCAACGCCACGGCGGAAAAAATAATGGACGCCTTCGGCTTATAGGCTTGGTAAAGCCGTAAACAGGCGGAACCCAGGGCTTTCCAAACCTGAATCAGGTCAGGATGGCGCTATGGTTCCGCCTTTTTTTTCAACATAGTCCCACAGGGGTGGAGAACGTAATGGATATTTCGTTCAAACTTGATCCTCAAACCATCATCGGGCCGGATACTATAAGCCGCGCCGGAACGATTTGCAGCCCTCACGGCAACCGGGTTCTGATTGCCACCGAGCAGGTGCTCTATGAAAAAAAGAGCATTGAGCGGCTAACGGGTATTCTGGAAGATTCCGGAATAGAGTCCATTATTTTTGATGAGATTCCCGCCCAGGCCACTGCAGACGTGGCGGAAGCCGCCGCATCCCTGGCACGGGGCGCCCGTTGTTCAGCGGTTATTGGTTTTGGCGGCCTTAAGATACAGGCCATTGCCCGCCTGGCGGCGATTATGGCGCCTTCAAGATTTCCGGTCTTTGATCTGCTGGATGGACGCAAATCCGGCGAAGAATTCCTCCCCTACATCGCCATCCCCACCGCCGGCAGAGATCCCTTCATGTTCACCGATTATTTTATCGCCATAGATTCCCGGGATCGCACGGTAAAACAAATTAAAGCGCCGGATAAACTCTGCGTTGCCGCCATCATCGACAACAACCTTTCGGAGTCCCTCTCCGGTGCTTTTGCTTCCACCACCGCCTTTGACGGCTTTTGTGTTGCGGTGGAAGCCTACTGTTCCACCAGGGCGAATTTTCTTTCCGATGCCCTGCTTGAGCAGGCCATAAGCTTATATGCCGGTATGATGGATGCAGAAGTGGGTTTTGACGCCGCCAACAGTGCCATTAACGCAGGTTTCCTTTCTGCTCTGGGTTCAGCGGTAAGCGCACCGGGCATAGGCACCGCCCTGGCTTACGCCATCAACGGACGCTTTCCGGTAGCCAAGTCCTGGACTTCCACGGTGTTGTTGCCCTATATCCTGGAACGGCTGGTTACCGCCCGGCCGGAAAGAATGGCGCGGGTCGCTTTTCTGTTAGGTGAAACTCAGGAAGGCGTCTCGGTGGCGGAGTCCGCCAATTTTGCGGTAGACAACATACGCCGACGCATGGGCGCCCTCAAGGTTCCGGCACGGCTCAAGGAATTCAACCTTTCCCTGGATCGCCTGGTTACGGTAGCGGAGTCCGCCCGCAATCTGGAATTTGTCTCCTTTACGCCCTGGACTGTTTCTGCTGAAGATACCTTTGATATTTTGAAGCAGGCGTTCTAACGGTTTTTAGTAACACCTCCCTTAAAGAGTGACTGATGGGTATCCCCCTGCACAAACTTGAAAAACTGCCCCGGCATCAGCGATTGCGGAAAATAGCAAAAATTTTCGCCGAGACGGAAAACCGGCTCTGCGCAGCCATGCCCGCCATAACGCCAACCTTGTTGAGCAGCCGCACTACCGTTAATCATTCCTCCAATATGATTAACAGTGCTATTTTGAGTGCTGAGGATTGCATTTTTTTCGCGGAGATCGCCGGTTTTCTTCAGCAAGACTCGCTCTTTTCAATTGCGGCAATTACCACTTTCAAAGAGACCGCTTTACTGTTCTCACAACAAGCCGCCAAATCCGTAACAGAGCCGGTGTTGATTCGCCGTGCGCTCAACGTCATACGCCACATCCTTCTCGCCGAGACAGGCCGCAGCCCCGCCGATTGGGACTTTATTGACGGTGAAGGCAGGCTGGACCCGGCGCGGCGGCGGCCTTTTCCGGGTATGCATGTGTACCTTGAAGACATCCGTTCGCCCTTTAATGTGGGCGCCATGTTTCGCAGCGCTGAATCTTTTGGAGCGGAGAAAATTTTTCTCTCGCCGCTCTGCGCTGACCCGCGCCACCCCAGGGCGGAACGGAGCGCTATGGGCTGTGTGGATGCGCTGCCCTGGGAGCGGAGGGATCTTTTCGCCGCTCCCAATGCGGCCGGCAGCGAACCGTTATTCGCACTGGAAACCGGAGGTACGCCGCTGGGCGAATTCATATTTCCCCGGCGGGGTATTATAATCGCAGGCTCGGAAGAATTGGGCGTAAGCCCCCTTGCGCTGGCAGCGGCTGACGCATCCCTGGGCAGGGTGTCGATCCCCTGCTATGGGGCAAAGGGTTCGCTTAATGTCTCGGTAGCGTTTGGAATTGTGATGCAGGCATGGGCCCAGGCTATAGTGCTTCAGCCTTACGCTTAAGCCCCAGGTACCGTCTTACTGCGCGGCTTTTTGCTGCTCCCTCTTTTTCATTGCTTCTTTAAAAATATGATCCGCATCGAGCTTTTTTTCAACGCCGAACATTGGCGTAACGCCTTCGCCATTGATGCTGCGGAACAGCGGCCCCGGACGGTTTCCGTAAGCCCAGCTATTTTCATTGTTGACCAGGTAGTCAAGCACCGCAGCCGCCGAAAGGGAGAAGAAAATCAGCGAAGCGTTGTTTCTTTTCCCCGGGGCAAGCAGCGCATCCAGACGCCGGGAAACCGGATTTGGCACCTCAAAGTTGTAGGGCTCCCAGGGGTTAGCAATACCTTCACAGGGTGCCTTGGCTTCAGCTCCGCCCTGACGCGTTCCCTGCTCAATGCCCATAGCAATCGAGGTAAGATGTTTGCGCAACATTCTGATTTCACTGTAAATGGGGGTAGTGTCCTGTTTCTGGAAGGGCGGGGGCCCCAGGGATTCAAATTTATAATAGGGCAGAAAATAGAGCCGCTTAACCCAGTGCAGTTCATTGACGATCTTTCTCGCATATACCGAAGTTCTGGATTCTGAAGAATTTTCCAGTATGCGGCAGAATTCAGACAACCGGGGAAGGTACTCTTTTACAAAGCTGTCGTCCATGTACCTGTGCCAGTTGTTGACTATGTCCCCCAGGTAATCGTCTGTCTCCACGGGGTTCTCATCCAATCCGGCTGCGGTCCCAAATGTCACATAACGCAAACCAAAGAAAAGATCTTCCAAAATATTCATCAGTATAGAAATCTGCTGCAGCGGATCGGTTGGAGCGATGAGCTCGTAACCGCGCCGCAGGGTGTAGGTATCCGCAAAATAGGGGTACAGATCGGGAAAGTCCTCAAGCTTGTTCCAGCCGGCTTTTGGGAAAAGCGCCTCCAGAGCGGCAAGACCCCGGTCCAGGGCTTTACGTTCCGATTCCCTGGTGGCTTCCTGGGCTTTTCGGGCAATTACCTTGGGATCATCAGGATCTTCCTGCTCTTCCTGATTTTCGGCTTCAAGGGCCTCTTCCTGCTCTTTCTGCATATCCGCCTTAAGGGCGTCAACATCTCCACTTTCCACCTGCTGGGGGCTTAAATCCACTGCGGGGATCTGATCATGATCGGTAACGGAGAGGAAGGCCATGAAACGGCGCTGACGATCGATAAAGAGACGCTCGTAGGGAAGCCAGCGGTCGGAAATTAATTTCATCAGCAGGGGATAGAGACAGAAATGCACATCACGCCTGATTTCAGCTAACGATGCAATGGCGTTACGAATTAAGTCCTGGTATTTTTCCTTTGCGTTCATGGGACTTTCTATATATAGAATTTTATAGAGCAGCTTGTAAGCGCCCTTGATGTGGGTATCCATGTCCAGATTCTCAAGTAAAAAAAGCGGTTTATATACTGCCTTGAGTATTTCCGTAAATTCCGAAGTTTTTGCCGAGCGGGGATGTGCCTGTATCTTTGCCATATCGCTGGCGATACGCTCAATGTCCCAGTTGCGGATAGTATCCAGAACGGTATATACAAAGGGAGAAGTTTTTTTCATCCGGTCATTGCGTTTGGAATTATGCCGGGGAAAAAGATTCCTGGTACAGGTTACCAGTTGTTCAATCTTGCGATAGTATTCGTCCATTCGTTTATTCACAAAACGGGAATTCACATAATCCGGCGGCTCGCTGAATAATGAAAGTATCGAGACCAGTACCTGGGGAGATGTCTTGATATCGAATTCGGTTTGTCCTGCATAGCGATCCATTTTTACCCGTTCAAAATAAGAAGTCTTAAGCAGCACCGAAGGATCATCGGCAGAATCACCGGGTTTAACACGGGAGACCGGTTTTGACAGATCGTTTTCATCATCGCCGGCGGCAAGATCAATGCGGCGGTTAGGGCGCTTGCCTTTACGGCCGTCCACCACCAGCTCCACGGTTTCATGCCTGGTCCGTTTTACAGGTTTTCCGGGGTCCGGCGTTTTGCTGCGCTCATAACCAACTTCGCCGCCCAGAAGCTGGGCTACCCGTTTCGCCTCAAACTCGTCGATGTCACCTAACTTGTTTCGTACTTTGTCCAGTTCGCCTGGCTCGTAAATTGCTTTAGGTTTATTGGCCATAATTATACCCGTAAATAGAGTTTTTCTCCCATACCAAAAAGGTTACGCACCTGGATCTGCTCTCCCCCGGCGTCAACAAGCATCCCGTTATAATACCCCAGGGGCGCGTCAAATTCGGCGCTGGCTGCCATAAGACCAATCGCGCTCCGGTTTTGCTCCCTGGGAGTAAACACCAAATCCACCATACCCTCCACATCCTGAATAATCCAGTCCGATTCGAGACCGCCGGGCATAGTGATCCGCACCGGCGGCAAAGGGGTCAAATGCCCATTCACCCACAGGGCGTTTTCATTATTTTTGTGGGTCTCCCTGGTTTGATTCTCGGCAATATGGAAGCCAAAACGGCGTCCTTCACTATCAAATCCATACGCACTGCATACCTGCTGCCGCATACGGTAGGGGAAAAAACCCTTATAATCACAAAAAATCCCCGAACAACGATCTTGATTCAAGCTGAGACGGCGCCCTTCCCCGATAACAATGTCCCCCCGTACCGCCGCAAGGGCCTTAAAAGCGTACAAAGGCCGCCGCTCGGTAAAACTCAGGGAAACCACCATAGGGGTAACATCGCGGCTGCTCATATTGTACGCCAAATGGGCAGTAAAAGAGGGCCGGCGGCGGGTTTTTTTGATATTAAGATCCAATCTGATAGTATCCGCATCAAGCCAGCTATGGATACGGAAAAAAAAGCGGGCGGAATGGCTATCTACCGAGGCATTGGCAAGACTCCGGGGCAAGCGCCAGCCGCTGCCGGGCAGCAGCTTCCTGAAAATGAATTTCTCCCCGGTTTCCTTGTCATACAGTAAAACCTGGGCTATCCGGTACAACTTTACATTGCCCAGAAAAGCCTCAAGCAAAAACCGGTCATCCTGCACACTGAAACATTCCCACTCCTTTATCCGGCAATCCCTGAGCCAACGCGGCAGTGGAAACCGGTACGGCCGGTATATTTCCAGCAGGTCAACCTCATCAAAAGCCTTGTCCCAGGTCCCCTGCAGGGGTATTCCGTTCTCAATAGGGGATGACCGGGGAGACAGAATTTCCCGTGTATACATTAATATAAATATACTACATTTTTTGTAATTTTTAAAGGGCCCAAAGAGAAGGTTATGTGACCTTGGGTTGGTGGAGCTCGCACCTCTTGTGGCACAGGCGGCTTTCAGTGGTTTTTTTGTTCCCGGCGCCAAAGCATTAGTTTATCAAGAAATCTTTAAGATACTTTTTTTTCTTAATACTAAAATCACTATCAGCTAATTTAATGACATCATCTTTAATAACATACTTTTGGTTATTATATGTAAAAAGAACAAATGGATCACATTTTTCATCAATTTCGAATAAATCTACATTTGGGTAATAAACCGGAAACGTGAAAACATCTCTATTAAGAATATTTATACGCCATATCGAAGTGCTGTCATTTTCAGTTGAATAATATATATAATTTTTTGCCAAACATGTATCGGCTACAAATTTATGTTCAATTGGAAAATATGACAGCTTATTAGAATCAGAATCAAAAAATAGAAACTGATGGATGGGCATTTCATCAAATTGAATCTTGATTAAACAAGATCTATCTGTGATGGATGTAGTATTATAACAAGAGTCATCCTGTAAAATGATACCCATTGCATCTAAATATGACCCATCATTATCTTTCAATAATGCTATTTTATATATACTGGACCACCATTTATTTGTATTGCCAGCAATTTTATAAATAGTTAAGGTGCGGTTATAAATAGGAACTTCAGCATAAACAAACAAATTAGTGAAGGCATTGATATCTTTCATGTTATATTTCTTGCCGATTGTTATTTGTTCTTCACTAGCAATCGGCATAATATTTATACAAAATATAAATATGATTGAAATGTATTTCTCCAAACTATTCCCCTTTTGAACCAGATGCATTAGGTATTGCAGGTGTATTTGGTGTTGTAGAATTTTTTCCAATCTCACCAAAACCAAGAAAATCTCCAGCATATGTATTCCAAACAGTTTGGCTGTTATATTCTACAGCTGTTTTATTTCCGCCAGTATGCCCTTCAATCGTATTGATTGATACAACATTTCCTTTTTCATCTCTTACAACATCTACAACTGTAGCAACATGGCCGGTCCAGCCTGCTCCTGTTGATGCCCCAGGTCCTGCCCAAACAGCTACCGACCCAGCCTCAACGTTGGGATTATTAAATGATTTATCATCATAATATGTTATGTTATTTGGATTATCCGGGAAGAAATCTTTTGATTCTATCTGTGGTATAGATGTTATATTTGTCCCACCATGCTGTAATTGACCAGCCGCATTATTTACTCCCGCCACCGACATAGCTTCGTTATATAAATAAGCTGCAACATCCGCACAATCATACCCATTTGGTAAACCCATATCATTTGTTGTTCGATTGTAATCTGAATATGAATTTATTGTCTGCATATAAGCGTCTCTCTGCTCATCTGATAGGTTCCTGGGAGCCAATCCCCACAAATCCAGATAATTAACCGGGTCATTATTAACATACGCGAACCAGTTATTCCCGTCCCTGATCGGATCCACCGTGGTAAACCGCGCCGCCTCCGGCTTATAATCCCGGTACCCGTAGTTATACAATCCCGTCCCCGCGTCATAGGGTTTCCCCGTATACCCCAGGTTCATCCCGCCGCCAAGGTCCCCCTGGTACGGCGTCCCAAACGCGTCGTACTCGTACCGCTCTTCAAGCGTACCCATTTCGCCCGTCGTGCTCCGCACGCTCCCCAGTATATCTTTCCCCAAGTACACTCCACGTCCACCAACACTGGAATTATAATTAACCGCAATCGCCTCGCCCTTCCCGTACAGCGTTACCCCTATGACCGTCGCCCTCCCGCCTTGCGTCGTATACCCGTCCTCGCTGATAACCCTGCCGCTTCCCTCTTCACTTATCCACCGGTACCGCTCGCCGGTTGGCTGGTTGGAAATGATACCGCTGCCGTTCCCGTTCGCCGTTATACCGCCCGGCGCAAATCGGGTTGTAAAGCTCCCGTCCTTAAACGTCACCCCTTCCCGAATGACTTCAAAGCCTTTCCCGTCATATAAGGTCCGTACCGTTTCCCCGGTTATGCTCTCCGTTATCACCCGCCGTCCCAGTGCATCATACCCGTAGGAACTGACCGTATGCGTCTTTTCTACATGGCTGGTTACCTCTGAGTAGACCATCCGGTTTTGCCCGTTGTACCGATAGTTTGCTTCATACCGTATCCCTTTCTCGGTAAGGGTATTCCCGTCTTTGTCATTCGTATAAATGATATCACCTTTTTTGATCAGCCGGTTTTCCGCGTCATACTCATACCGTATCGTCCCCCAGGGCGTCGTTTTGCTCGCCCGGTTCCCATTCCTGTCGTAGGTAAAGATCTCCCGCCACACCATCTGGCTGCCGCTTATCGCGTTCCCCCGCGCCGGTCCCGCACGGTTCAACACCGCCTTCAATGCCGCAAGTTCGGCTCCCGTTAGAGTATAGCGCTCACCGGTCCCTTTATCCGGTGGAAAGTACAAGCCCGCTTCCTCCGCTTCTTTCCGGTCCGCTGCCACCAGTTGCATCACCATATCCGGGTCCAGCCCTTCCAGCTCCGCTCTGTTCAGCGTTACCGGCATCTCCACCGCAGGCGCCACATAGTCCTCATACATGTGTACCGTTTGCGTCCTTTTCACCGGGCCCGCTATCGTCGAATCTACGGTCACGCTGCGGGCGATCCGGTCTCCGGCTACACGGTAAACGCCTATGGTGCCTGGCACCAAATTTAAACTGGCAACGTAAAGACCGCCCAGAGGTGGTAGTTTCCCGTGCAGATACATTTACTGTTATAAAACCTTTGCCAGTATCTCCGGGTTATTGGCGACATAGTTCAATACATCCCCCATGGTGCCGGTATACCCTTTTCCCAGGGCCTTGTATTTTTCCAGAGCTTCCGGCTTTAGGCGAATAGAAACCACCGGAGATGGTTTCCGCTTGCGGATTTCCCGCGCCAGGGCCGCGAATTCCGCCAAGGCCTGCGGGGAGCTGGGAGGGCAGTCGGGATCGTATTCGTCCGGGTGCTTCCGGGATTCCCTGGCCACCCGCCGGGCCTCCTTGATAACTTCAGGAGGTGCTTTTTCCCCAGCCCTGACCATTGATTCTATAGTATCCTTTATAGCTTCTCCTTTCGGGTTTTTCCGCAGCCCGTGCCGATATGATCCGCTTGCCGTCTTCCCCTTGGGCAATCTCAAAAGACACACCCTTATGTTTGGCAAAGTGTAATACTTTACCGTGGCGCCATCAAGGTTTCGGAGTACCCGCAGTATATTCTTGAAATTTATGGCGAGGATTTGCTATGCGAACGCTCATGAAAGATGGAAACAGAATCCCATCGGGATCGTATTCGGGATTACCTCAAACGGCTTGACGCACTCCTTTGACAACTTTCAAGAAAGGTATTATAATTATTCAGATATTAAGACTGCCCGATACAGGCAGAAGGAGTTTTTATGTTTCAATTTAAAAGAATAGTGTCTCTTTTGTTACTCGTTTCTGGTATAGCCGGAGGCTTTATTTTTGCGGGCGGCTCAAAGGAAACGGAGTCCAAGGCCCAAGAAGTAGTGGTCTATTCCAGCGTGGATGAGGCGAATGCCAAAAAGATCCTCGATGCCTTTACCGCCGATACAGGTATAAAGGCTAATTTTGTGTTCCTTTCTTCCGGCCCGGCCCTGGCCCGGATCGAGGCGGAACAGCAGAATCCCCAGGCCGATGTATGGATGGGGGCTCCTGCGGAGAACCACGGGCTCGCCAAAGACAAGGGGCTTTCAGTTCCCTATAAGGGAGGTAATTACAATAGTCTCCAGGCGTCCTTTAAAGACCCTGACGGTAACTGGCGCAGTTTTTACATGAACCCCATGGCCTTCGCGGTGAATACGGAACAGCTTAAGCGTATTAATGCTCCCAAGCCGACTTCGTGGCAGGATCTCCTGAACCCGGTATACAAGGGACTTATTCAGATGCCCAGCCCTCAGTCATCGGGAACCGCTTACAATGTAGTGGCAAGCCTTGTAACTATCTGGGGCGAGGAAAGGGCATATCAGTATATGAAGGCCCTGAATCCCAGCATTCAGACCTACACTTCCTCCGGTACCGGCCCTGCCCAGGGTGTTTCCACCGGCACTTGCGCCATCGGCATTCAGTTTACTCCTGCTTTTTTCGAGGCCATAGACAAGGGCTTCCCCCTGGAAGTGATATACCCCTCTGAAGGGGTTTGGTTTGAAAATCCGGCTGTTTCGATTCTCAAGGGAGCGAAAAATACAGAAGCCGCCCAGGCCCTGGTAGACTGGCTTACCTCGGAAAAAGGACAGAATACCCTGACTGCGGCAAGCACCTTCTTTTATCCCATTATTCCCGGTGCAAAGCTGGGTAAGGGTATGCCTGCGTTTGAAACCCTCAAGACCATCAACGTAGATACCACTTGGGCAAGCGACAACAAGACCCGGCTGGTTAAACGCTGGCAGGACGAAGTTCTTCCGGCAAAATAAGCTGGTACTCCGGTCTGGGTTGTCCTGCACAGGCTGGTTATATTCAGGACAGGGGCCAAGCAGTCTGTTTTGCAACAGGCTGCACGCTTCCTGTCCTTTAATTTGAGGTCCGGCTAATGCACAATCCCTTGAAAAAATCCTGGCGGGAGCTTAAATCTCTCTCTGGTGATCCTCTGCTGTTTATTATCATTGCCCTGATTTTTATTTCGCTGATTCTGTTTATCATATATCCCCTGGTAAAGGTGATCATCGTAAGTTTTCAGTCCAGCCCCGGGGGCCCCCTGACCCTGTCGGTATTTAAAGAAGTGTTTACCTCCCGATACCTGGGACGGGCCTTCTGGAATAGCATTCTCATGGGGGGTCTTACCGCATTGGCGGGCTCTGTTCTGGGATTCCTTTTCGCGTATACCATTGCCAGAACGGATATTCCTTTTAAAAAGATTTTTCATATCATCGCCATAATCCCTGTGGTCTCGCCGCCTTTTATCGGCGCAATGGCGATTATTATGCTCTTTGGAAATAACGGTCTTGTTACCTATTCGCTTTTGGGAATAAAGAATTATCCCATATATGGATTTCAGGGGCTGCTTATTGCCCAGGTGATCACTTTTTTTCCCGTGGCCTATATCACGCTCCGGGGAGTTATTGAATCCATTAGTCCTACCCTGGAGGACGCCGCTCTGGACCTGGGAGGTTCCAGGTGGAAAGTCTTCCGAAAAGTAACTTTTCCCCTTACGGTACCGGGAATCGCCAGCGCCATGCTGGTTCTCTTTATTGAAACTATGGCAGATTTTGGGAATCCCCTGATACTTGCGGGCAGCCAGTTCCCGATCCTTTCGGTTCAGGCGTATATGGAAATTACCGGGATGTACAATCTTCCCAAGGGCTCCGCCATCGCCCTTCTGCTTTTGGCGCCTTCAATCACCGCCTACTTTTTGCAGAAGTATTGGATTTCCCGCAAGCAGTATGTAACTATTACGGGGAAGCCCACGAACTCGGCCCTTAAATCCGTAAGCCCCCTGGCCAAGTGGATGCTCTTTGGGTTTTGTCTTTTGATAACCGCCTTTATCCTTCTTATTTATGTTACGATAGTTTGGGGCGCCTTCGCCAAAGTGTGGGGTTTTGACAATACTCCCACGGTGGAACATTTTAAATATGCCTTTGGTGTGGGATTCAGAGCGGTAAAGGACACCCTGATAATTGCCGGACTTTCCACCCCTGTGGCCGGGGTTCTTGGTATGGTTATCGCCTTTCTGGTGGTACGCAAACATTTTCCCGGGAAGAAACTCATGGAGTTTACTTCCATGCTCAGTTTCGCCGTGCCTGGTACGGTAATCGGCATCGGTTACATCCTTGCGTTTAACCAGCGCCCCCTGCTGCTTACCGGTACATTGGCGATCTTGCTGCTCAATTTTGTTTACCGATATATTCCCGTGGGTATCCAGTCGGGTGTAGCCATTCTACAACAGGTAGACCCCTCCATTGAGGAGGCGGCTATAGACCTGGGGGCCGATTCCCGGAAGACCTTTTTAAAAATAACCCTGCCCCTGATGGTGCCGGCTTTTTTCTCGGGGCTGATATTTTCTTTTGTCCGGGCCATGACGGCCATAAGCGCCGCCATATTTCTGGTAAGTTCCCGGTGGAATCTGATGACCGTGCAGATCATGAGCCAGGTTGATTCAGGACGTCTCGGCGCGGCGGCGGCCTTTAGCCTGATTTTGGTAGCCCTTATCCTGACAGCCATGTTTATAATCAGAACCGTACTGGTCCTTCTCTACGGAAAGGCCGGTGGCAAAATGCTTCAGATTTAATACAAAGGAAATAGAGGTTAGCAATGGGAGTTAAGTTAGTTGATGTAACAAAAGTTTTCGCGGATCAGTCCAACCCGGACAAAAAAGTAACTGCGGTGAATAAGGTTTCTCTGGATGTAGCCGATGGGGAATTTGTTTCCTTCCTGGGGCCTTCGGGCTGCGGAAAAACCACCACCCTGAGGATTATATCGGGATTTGAGTATCCCACCACGGGGGAAGTGTGGATAGCCGGGAAGGTCGTGAACGATATTCCCCCCAACAAGCGGGATACTTCCATGGTGTTTCAGAGTTACGCGATATTTCCCCATCTTTCGGTAGCCCAGAACGTAGGCTTCGGCCTGGAACTCAAAGGCAGGGCCAAAAACGAAATTAAGAAAGAAGTAGAAAAGATCATGGAGGTGATGAACCTTAATGACCTGGGCCGCCGCCGGCCGGATCAGCTTTCCGGCGGCCAACAGCAGCGAGTAGCCCTGGCACGGGCCGTCA
Organism: Spirochaetia bacterium; assembly: GCA_025997895.1. Classification (GTDB taxonomy): domain Bacteria; phylum Spirochaetota; class Spirochaetia; order Treponematales; family Breznakiellaceae; genus WQXQ01. Next base: position 51,932 of record BNVF01000007.1, on the reverse strand, counting down.
TCAACAAGCCCAGTGTCCTCCTTTTTGATGAGCCCCTTTCTAACCTGGATGCAAAGCTGCGGGAACAGATGCGTCTTGAGATACGGCGTATTCAGCAATCTTTCGGCATTACCAGTATCTATGTTACCCATGATCAGGCGGAAGCCATGACCGTGTCAGACCGCATTGTGGTTATGAATGAAGGCAATATTATGCAGACAGGAACCCCCTTTGAGATATATTCCCGCCCGGCGAACCGCTTTGTGGCGGACTTTATCGGCCGGGTGAATTTCTTTACCGGCCGGGTGGTTTCCCCTGATATGCCGGGAACCGGAGATGTGGAAATTGAATTTTCCGGTGGCAGCCGCAAAACTTTTACCGGCCGCAGCGGTCCCTTCAAAAATGGCCAGGAGATAACCCTGGTGGTCCGTCCCGAGTCCCTGCGGCTTAAAGGTGGAGGCGGAGGCATCTTTACCGGTACTGTAACCAAAAGCGTTTACCTGGGCCAGCTCGTGGAGTACGAAATTGATTGCGATGGGGACAAGCCTGTTCTGGCGGTTACCTATGATCCCGCGGATCAGGGCTTTTTCAAAATTGGCGACAAAGCCGGCGTTGATTTTTCCGCACCGGCTTCGCATATACTGCCTGAGGGATAGAGTGGGTACGTAGAGGTATCAGTATAGTATATAATGAAGGCATGAACATAATTTTCCTGGGCATTTTTGCCGTCGTCGTAGTAATATATCTGGTTTCGCTCTTTTTTAAACAGGGGGTCTTTCAGGCAGTTGTCAAAGCCTGCCTGATGCCTCTTGTGCTGGCGGTGTATGTTTCCGGCGCGAATTCGATTTTTTTTCCCGTTGTGCTGGCCCTGGTTTTTGGCTGGATTGGGGATATTTTTCTGGTAAAAATTGAAGATATCCGTTTTTTCAGGAGGGGTCTGACCAGTTTTCTTTTGGGACATATCTGCTATATCCCCTCCATGCTGCATTTTGCCGGCAAGCTCAACATACCTATCCTCGGTATCAGTCTGCTGGTTGCCGCAGCTCTGGGGGTTCTTATGATAAAGATCATCCGCCCCAGCAGGGAAATGAATATCTCCACTATTGTTTATGAAACAGTGATCATCCTTATGGCCGCTTCCGCTCTCCAGCTTTTTATGGCCCGGGGCGCCCCCTTTGGCGCGTTGGTCTTTGCAGGCAGTCTCTGCTTTCTTGTCTCCGATTCCATGCTGGCCTTTTTCACGTTTCGCGGAAAACCAAAAGATGGCTTTTTTCTGGTAATGCTTACCTACATAGCGGCACAGTTCTGCATTGTATTGGGGCTTTCAGGATTGTAAGGGATTCACAACAGCGCAGGTGGTAATATCAAATGGACAATTCCAAGAAAATACTGCAATATTAAAGTCAGGATGAGATTTTGGCAAAAATAATCAATAAAAAAACGCTCAAGATCGTGCTGAGCTTACAGCGGCAGGAAATAACTGAATACCATGTGTATACTTCTTTGGCGAGATTCTGCAAGGATCAGCATAATGCCGAAGTGCTTCGTACTGTAGGTGAGGCCGAAAAAACCCATTCCGAATTTTGGCATGAAAAAACCGGGGTCTCTGTTAAACCCAGCCGCTTTAAAATCGCCTGGATCATATTGCAGGCCCGGATACTGGGTTTAACTTTTGTCCTGAAACGGATGGAAAAAGGCGAGGGTACCGCCTCAAAAATGTATATGGAACTGTACCGGGAATTTCCCGAAGTAAAGGCGTTCAGCGAGGCCGAAGCTGCCCATGAGCAGGAACTCCTTGCCATGCTGGACGAAGAGCGGCTGCGCTACGCGGGCTCGGTGGTGCTGGGCCTCAACGACGCCCTGGTGGAGCTTACCGGCGCGCTGGCCGGCTTTACCCTGGCCCTGGGCGAAACCAAGCTCATCTCGCTGGCAGGGCTGGTAACCGGAATTTCCGCAGCCTTTTCTATGGCCGCTTCCGAGTACCTTTCCTGTAAGGCAGAACCTCAATCGAACCCGAAGGGCGAAGGTTCCCCTCTTGAAAATGATCCCAGAGCGGCAAAGTCAGCCCTCTACACCGGCGCTGCCTATATCATCACTGTAGCGCTCCTTATTACGCCTTTTCTTGTTGCGCATAACAAATTCATCGCCCTGGGTATTACCCTGTTTTTGGCGGTGCTGATCATTTTCTGTTTCAATTACTATCTTGCCACTGCCAAGGATCTTGACTTTAAACGCCGTTTTGCCGAAATGGCTCTGATAAGCCTGGGGGTAGCGGCACTTTCTTTTGGCGTTGGCTGGGTTCTTAAGATAGCGCTGGATGTGTAGTTAATGCGCAGTTTGGCTTCGCGGTTTGGCCCCCTGTCTTTTTACCGGGAGGCCTTGGCTATTGCATTGCCGGTCATGCTCCAACAGTTTATCATGAGCATGGTCTCGCTGATCGACAACTTCATGGTTGCCGGCCTGGGGGACATCAGCATGGCGGCGGTGAACGTTACCAATCAGATCAACTTTGTGTATCTTGTTATTATCAATACCGTTTGTCAGGCCGGTGGTATTTACATGGCCCAGTTCCGGGGCGCCGGCGATACCGAAGGGATGAAGCACGCCTACCGCTTCAAAATAATTTTCGCCATTTGCGCTGCGGCGATTTACTTTGTCCTTTGCCGTACTATTCCCCACCGCATGATCGCCCTGATGACTATGGGAAATTCCGCCCAGGAAGAGATCATCGCCGCAGGTTCAGTTTACCTCAGGATCGTTTCGTGGACACTCTTTCCCATCGCCGTGTCTTCGGCTATTGGTACCAGCTTCCGGGAGATCGCCCTGCCTAAAGTGCCGCTCATTATTTCCGCCGCCGCGACTCTGGTTAATACTGCGGGAAACTGGCTTTTGATTTATGGTAATATGGGCGCGCCCCGGCTGGAAGTTGCAGGCGCCGCCTACGCCACCGTCATTGCCCGCGCTTTTGAGCTTGTGGTATTTTTGATTTACGCCGCCGGCGCCAAAGCGCCTTTTTTTGTGGGCGCAACCAGACTCTTTCATATTCACAAACGCCTTGTAAGCGAAATTATTTTTAAATCGGTAATGATATTTGTCTCTGAATTGTCCTGGGTCAGTTCTGAAACCATCATGACCGCCATGTACAACCGCCGGGGCGGCGCCGAAGTAGTAGCGGGCATGGCTGCAGGCTGGACTATTGCAAATGTTTTCTTTTTACTCTTCGGCGGTATTTGGATATCTGCGGGGGTATTGGTTGGAGGCGCTCTTGGCGCGGGAAAACTGGACGAAGCGCGCCGCCGCGCCGAGTGGCTCAAGTCGGGTTCGGTTGCCGCCGGCATCATCATTGCCCTGCCCGGCGTGGCGTTATCCGCCATGCTTATCCCGCTGGTGTTTTCAAATCTCAGCGCTGCCGCCAGGGGTAACAGTTTCGGTCTGCTGATGGTTATCCTTGTCTACCTCCCCCTTTGGGGACTGCTCAATGTCCAGTTCGCCATCTCCCGCTCCGGCGGCGACACTGCCCTTGGGATGTATACGGATCTTTCGGTAAACACCTTCCTGTTTGCCCCTGGCGCCATTATCCTGTCCCTGGCAACTTCCATTCAGCCGGTGCCCATGTTCGCTTTGTTAAAACTTACCGATATTGTAAAATATTTTATCGCCCGCCATTTTTTGCGCAAAGAACGGTGGGTGAAGAATTTAACCACGGGAAAATGATACCGGCTTTAATTTAGTTTTGTCACATAACTCTCCGTTCAAGATCAAACCGTTTTACTTTTTCGGTCATCTCTACCGCGTGGCCGGTACGCAAATAGTAGAGCCAGACACGGCATGGTTTATTGATTGGAACGGCAAAAAGGGATGATGCGGCGCGGTAGTAACAGGCAAGCTGAAAGTGATGGTCGCTGGGAATTTCGCGGTTGTCGGTTTTAAAATCGACTACGTGGACGGCAGTTTCGTCTTCAAACAGCAAATCTATGGTCCCGTTGATAAAAACTTCGTTTCCGTTTAGAGCATGTATCAGGCTTCTAAAGGGAAATTCACTTTGACGCAGTTTCGCGCTTTGGGCGAGTTTTCCCAGGGGGGAACACAGGAAGCGGGTGGCCAGCTCTTTGCCGGCTTCAAGAAAAGCGGCTGCCTCTTTGGGGCTTAAAAAACCGGCCAGAGGGTACGGGATGGCCGGTTCTTCACCCTTTAACAGGGAATCCGCGCAGGCATGAGCTATGGTTCCAAAACTGCCGGAGTTGAATTTTTCCGCATTTCCCTCATCCCTATCGGCGTAACGGGCAAGCAGGGTATTGACCTTTTCAAAAACATCGCAGGCGTCGCAGCCGGAAAATTCTTTACTAAAAACAGAGCCTTTACCAGCAAGCGAATCATCCGGGGTTTCATCTTTACAGTGCAGAGAAGTCGGCGTTATGCGATTATTGCGCACAATGGGAGTTTCAATTTTTTTTGCGTTTTTGTAAAAGGGCTCTGCATTTTTAAAAAAAACATTCAAGCCTTTTTGATCATTTGAAAGACCGGTTTCCTGATTTTCCCATTTGTTGACATCATCTTCGGTGTACGCGGGGATGACCTCAAGGCTGAAAAAAGAAGGCCGCGCAATGAGACCCTCAGGGGGAATAAAGGCGCTCAGCGCCGGCAGGCAAAGGCCAAAAAACGTATCGTTATCCAGAATGAGATCCCCAGGGATGTGGTTATTGGCGGCTTCCATTTTTTTTTCAATTTGGTTTTTTAGCAGCAATGAAAAATCATCCCCCGTCCCGCAGTTGTCCGCTTCCACGCCAAGGCATCCGGTTATATACAATTCCTTTTCCGCACGGGTCATTCCCACATAAAGCAGGCGGCGCAATTCGGCGGTTCTTTTTCGCTGCTCTTCAATGCGTGAACGCTCCCAGAAAAAATTATTTCGTATTTTTGGAATTGAGGAACACCGGGGCGGTAATGGGGGATTAAAGCCGATCCCTGCCCCGCCGGTATCATACACATCGTTAGTGCCGCCGTTTCGCCGGCTGTGCTTGTCGCAGCAGCAGAGAAAAACTACGGGGAACTCCAGACCCTTGCTCTTGTGAACGGTTAAAAGATGTACCACACTGGGACGTTCCAAAGGAATCTCAACATCGGAAAGCCGCTCGCCGCTGTCCCGCAAAGCCTGCATTGAATCCGTAAAGGCCGCAAGGCCCAGGTTATCCGCATCGGCTTTTGCCGCCAGGTGAAACAGATAATCGTATAACTCACGGTACACCGAGGTCTGGGGGTTCCACTCGGTCTCGTAGCGGTAGCCCTGGCTGTACCATAACTCGCTGACCAGGGAACTTACGCTTTCACGGCAGGCCTTGCCGCGGATCAGGCTGTAAAGTTCCTGCCCCTGGCGGTACTTGAGCTGCTCAGGGCCGGCAAGGTGGGGGACGGGCTCACCGGTAAAAGGTTCAGGGGTTTCGGCCTTGTTAAAAAATGCGAGACAGACTGCAAGGGCCGGCAGAGAGAGACCCACAAATGGAGAGCGGAGCATTTCGGCGTAGGCGGCAGTGTCCAGGGGATAGGCCGCAAGGCGGAGCACCGACATGATGTCGTTTACCAGACCGCCAAAAAAGAAGCCGTTAAGATCTTCGCCGGCATAGGGGATGTTGAGCTGCCTGAGGTGTTTCTCAAAAAGATGCTGGGGGCTGCGGGCGCGGAACAGGATGGCAATATCATCGGGCCGGTATTTAGGATCGCCGGATTCGTTTTTTTCTTTTAGTAATTGTTGTATACGTTCCGCGACAAAACGCGCTTCATTTTCAACCGCTTGCAAGCGAGGGGTAGGGCCATCTGTTCCGTCCAGTTCTTCTTCATCGTTTTTGTCCAGGATGCAGACGGTCAGTTTTCCCTCGCCGTCTTGCAAGGACGAGGTCCGCAGGGGCGTGTAAGAGGCTTCGTACAGGGGCAGAACCGCCGCCGTTTCATTTTTGGCTGCCGGGGCAAAGACCGAAGGGTTTTGCGATAGGGGCGCTTTTCCCAAAGGGTCGAAATCGCTCCCGCCAAAGACAGCGTTGAATGCGCCGATAAGCTGCGGCACAGAACGGTAATTGATGGTAAGGGGCAGATCCCCGCTTTGCAGTTCGCCTGACGAGCTGAACTCGTCTTTCAGTTTGCGGAACACCGAAACATCGGCGCCCCGGAAGCGGTAGACCGATTGTTTTTCATCGCCAACAAAAAAAAGTTTGCCCCGGCAAAGATCCTGAGCACCGGGAACGCCTTTATTCATAAGTTCAGGTTTTTCCGCCAGCAGAAAGAGCATATCCTTTTGCAGCTCATTGTTATCCTGAAACTCATCGATCATAATCGCCCTGAAGCTTGCCTTCTCGCTTTGCCTGATATCCTCCTGTTCCAGCAGTATTGTTCTGGCAAGGCGGGAGACATCGGTAAAGGTCATAATCCCTTCGGCTCTTTTTTTATTCAGATAACGCTGCTGCAGATTCGACAAAAGAAACATGATGGAAAGCATAAAGCCGGCCTGCATACAAAACACCACCAGGGATGAAAATTCGCCAAAAACCGTTTCCTTGAATTGTTTGAGTATCGGTTTTACCGGATTGTCGTATTTTTTCCCTTTTCGCAAATCAAAGCTGCTCAATTCGGATATAAATTCAAGCGCCCCCGCAAGGCTGTCTTGCAGCGGATGGGACTCCGCCCCATCGATACAGGACTCCGGGGGAAGCTGCAAGAGGGTATCAAAATAAGCGCGGATTTCCGCCGCCCTGGGAAATTTTATTTTACCGGAACTGAGTCTATTCAGCGGCGGCGCCAGATCGGGATAAAGGGATTCGTTATCTGAAATCAGGTTGGCTAATGTTTCCAATTCTTTTTTTATGCTGAGACACTGGTTTTCCCATTCGACGCAGATAATATCAAATTGTTTTGCTATGTCCCGCATAAACCCCGGGGCTTCATCAAAATGGCTGTAATTGAATATGGCGGCGGCAAAAACTTCCGTGGCGATTGCCTCAGGGCCTTTTTGGGAATACAGACGTTCCACTGCCGGGTGATAGCGGCAGGAGATTAAAAAGGGGAGGGCCTCTTCCAGGGCGAGCGCCCGGCACCGTTCCTCGTCAATGGTAAAATCGGGGCTGACACCGTAACGGGAAGCGGCTTGTTTGACCAGGGACGCACTGTATGAATCCAGCGTTTGAATCCTGGCATGGATAAAATCGTTCAGGGCTTCCCGCGCCCGTTCACCCCTGACCCCTGTATCTTCTTCTGCAATTTCACCTAACAGCGAGTGAATACGCCGGTACATCTGGGCAGCGGCTTTTTTGGTAAAGGTCAGGGTCAAAATTTCATCAACATGAAAACCTTTCTCTGTGAGTAACCAGGCAAAACGATTGGCAAGAACCATAGTCTTTCCCGATCCGGCGCCTGCGGCAATTACTGCATTTTCCGTGCAAAATGCCGCCGCCTGCTGTTCGGTATTGAGTTCCGGGCGGTTTTTTTTAGATTCCATTGATGTTTCCCCATGTTGTTAATTTTTGCTCCCGGTCTATCCTGTAAACCGTCCGACACACCCGGTGATATGCACATTTACTGCATTTATTAAAATCAGATTCAAAAATCGAAAAATTGCCGCTGCCAATTTCAGCGGCGTATTGTATTGTTTTGTCTGCAAATTCGCGCATTATGCGCTTAAAAAGATCATCTCCCTGTATGATCCGGTCTTCTGCTTTTTTGGGAATCCTGATATTGGTTTCGATATTTTGCAGTACCCCAAAGAGTATTTTTGGCTCCGCTTTAACAATGCTGAAAAAAAGCGCCGCATGGACCGTACTGTTTTCATTTTTTTCCGCAAGGCGGAGGTACATGGGAAGCTGAAAATTGGCGAGCCCGTTTTCTCCCTCGCCGGTACAGTCGTCGCGATCCGGCAAGGTTCGCAGTTTAAAATCGATAATGAAGACGGCGCCTTTGGTTTCTGAATCATCACGGGTGTCTTCCAGCATACAGTCAACAATTCCGCTCAGAAAAAAGGAATCCTCTTCGGATTGATACAGGGTTTCGCTTCCAATAACACGGCAACCCGCAAAATAAGAGAGAAAAACCGCAAGGCATTTTTCAAGCCTGAAATAAAACTCCCTTTTTTCAGCTCCAAGAAGCCGGGCGCTCAGGGCGCTCATTACCGGCCTGTTGTCGGGCGGCAGGCAGGGGAAGCCGTCGAAAACATCATCCACGCTGCACCTTAGCAGCTCACGGTAAGAGTCTGGAAGAACCGGCAGGCTGCCAGGGTATTCGGGTGCGGAAAGTATGTCCCCGTTTTTTTTCAGTTCGGTAAAAAACATATTCAGCGCCGCATGGTACACCAGGCCGGCAATATTTTCCGTCATCAGGCTCGTTTCTATCTGTACGTTCTCAAGTGAAAGAACCCGCTCAAAAAGCCATTTGAGGGAACATTCAAAGTAGGGGGCAAGGGAAGAAGCGGACACGCTGTATTTACCTGGGAATTGATCATTACGGCAGAACTGCTCGCGAATCAAATCCAGCAGGGTGTTATCTGCAATCCATTTATCGCCGGAACCGGCCGCTTGTTTTCGCCGGGAAAGCCATGCTTCAAACCCCGCCTTTTGATTTTCGTGGAGCTGGGGAATATTTTGCGTATCTGAAAATTTATTTTTTATTTGCGCTCCCTCGGCAAGAAAGAGATCTTCACTGAATTTTTCCTTTAACTGCGGATCTTCCGCGTAACGGAGCCGGGGCTTTGATGATGCGCCAAGCCGGCTGTGGGGAATTGCGTAGCCCGAAAAAGAATGTTCGGAACAGAAGAAGGCCGCCGGCTTTTGGGAATTGAGTTTGTGCAAATCAATGAAAGCCGCCGAAGCGTCTTCGTCCGCAAGGCCGAGTTTTTCCCGTTTTGCCCGGGGCAGGAAGTTTAGCCGGGAGAAAACCGCCGAAAGGTTTTCCTGACTCGCACCAATGATGACATGACATTCAAAGGGCGCAGGCGCGGCAGTACGGTAAGGAAGGATAACCACCCCCAGCGCGTTTTGCTGGGCAAGGTAATTCACCTCTCCCAAATATTCAACAAAGAACATAAAAGGGTCAGGGGCCTGCACATCGGGATAAGATTTTTCAATTTCCGTAAGGTACATCAGCTCCGAAATGCAGCGGGAAAGGATCAGGTCAGTTTCTGGTAGACAATTTTCCATGTCAAAAAAACGTTCCCGGAAGCTGAAGTAATACTTGCGTATATCCGCAAAGGTTGAGGCGTTTCGCAGGGCATTTACCCGCTGTTTAAGGTCTTTAAAAAACAGGCGCACAGACTGCTCAATGACACCTAACGGATGTTTAAAAGCGTCTTCCCAGACATTCACCGGCCGCTCTTTTCCGTCTTCTTCCTCTATCCAGGAACTAATACAGTTATTTTTAATGCCAAAATCGATGAGCTTTTGAATATCCCCGCTGTCCTTCCAGGGGAGCTGGCTGTTCAGGAGCAGGCTTGTAACGGAGGAGAAGGCAAAATCCCGTGAGGCGCAATCCGCCGCTGCTTTAAAAAACTGCCCCGCCGGATACGCGGACAGGGGCTTGCCGCTGCGTTTTACATAGGGAATGTTCCGGTTGGCGAATTCCCGCAGTACATAGGGTTCGTAACTTTCCGCATCGGGAAGACTCACCGCTATCGAGTCCCAGGGCACCTGTCCGCGCTCGTGCAGGGAGCGTATGTACAGCGCCGCCTCGGCAACCTCACTGCGGGCATTGGTGTAAAAAAAGACATCGCGGCCCCGTTCCCCGGCCCCGCTATCCGCAAGGCCGATGGTCTTTACATGGCCGCTGGCGGCAAGCAGATCCCGGTATTCACTGTAATCGGAAAGGGACTCAGGAAAAAAAACAAAACATTCTTTGCCGGTGTCGTCAAAGGGAGGAGTCTCCCAGGCCGGTTCAAACAGTCCATGCACCTCAAGAAAATGCGCATAACGCGAGGCAAGGGCGAAAAGATCCCGGTCATCGGCGTCAAAGGTTTCGGCAAGAGCGGCGGCATCTTTTCCGGTAAGAAGCGCCACCTCCAGACCGGCGGCCTTCCTGAACCATGCGCCAAGCTGGGGCAGCAGATCCGTAAGCCAGGGCGCAAAAGAAGCCGCCTGTTGCGCCCACTCAATGCGTATGAGCGAAGAAAAAACCGGCGCCTTGCCCTGTTTGCAAAAATCGGCGTTTTCCCTGATAAGGCAACTGACAAATATTTTTCGCAGCACAGAAGGGATGCTCTTTTTGTGCTGCACTTTTGAACGCACTGAATCTTGCTTGAACGTATCCCAGGCAATGAACTTGTTCATCGCCACTGTACCGCCCCGGAGCCTCAGCAGATGATCCGCCCAGCGCGAAGCCGCTACGTCAGTAGGAAAAATAAAAAGAGAGCCGGGTTTGTCAATATTTTCAAGAAGGACGGTCTCTACAAAATTCATTACTTGGGAGAGTATACCCCGAAAGAAAGGGATCTGTATAGCGGAATATCACCACCCCAGTATGCGCTGACGGTACGCCGCGCCGATACGCGCAAGACTCTCCGTTATATTTTCCTTTGGCGCAGCCTGCTGATTCAGATCTATCGTAAATTGATTCATGGAAAAATGACGGTACAACAGGATATCCTCTTTAAGCCGGTTCTTGCAGTATAAATTTTGAATCTCTTCGGTATAGGTTTCAAAAATCCCGCCCTTCTTCATCTCCGAATAACCGATGATCCAAACCAACAGCGAAGACTTGTCTGCTCCTGTAGTCAACGCCTGATGAAACTCCAGCAAAAGCCGCGCCATAGTCCGCTGGGATTCAACAAGCGCCTTAGCGAGGGCGGGACTTCCCAGGCGGCAGAGTTCCCGCAGCTCCGCGGTTCGCGGGGTGTGAATGGGCGTCTTGTTCAGGATGATCGCGTTTTTGCGAAAGTCAATGCCAAGACCCGGATGGTCACGGAAGAATTTCTCCGCTATTTTTCCCGAAGGCCCCACCAGATAGCGGCGGTTTTCCGCAACCTGTTCGCGGCGGCCGGGATTATCCGCCACCAGGATCAGCCGTATCTCATCGCCGCTTGTTACATCGTCAAGGGCGCCGTTATACACAATGGGCGTTTCCACAGTATAGGTGAGATTGCCGGTCTTGCCGCTGCCGGCACTGCCGGAGGATTTTTCCGGCGTGCGGCTGTCTATCAGTTTTTGCTGAACGCTTCGCAGTTTTGGCAGGCTGCGGCGGAGCTCCTCAATGGCTGTGCGGTACTGATCCCGAGCCTTGACGAATTTATTCCATGCGGCGCGTTTCATGGGGCAAGCCCCAGTGCTTTCGCAAACTGCGTCCTGGGATCGCCTGCGGCTCTTTTTTTGCTTATGGTTTTCGCGGCGGCGACAAAGGCGGAAAGATTCCGGCCGGAGCGCTCGTACAGGTCGGCAAAAAAATTATCCCCGGCATAGTAGAGCCGGTAGAGTTCCAGGTAAGCGTTGTTCACCGGAAGCTCGGAAAAGCCCCGGTAATTATCGCTGCTAAAACGGCTTTCGTATTCAGCGTCAAAGCGATCCTTTGCGGCGTTGATGATCCGTTCCTTTTCACGGAGTTTTTCTTCCCTGTCTGCATTACCCGCATACAGCACATCCAATTCCGCCGCCAGTTCCCGGATAAATGTCACATAAGCCTGATTGTCTTCATCATGGGCAAACATCGCCTGGTACTCGTCAGAATCCGCGCCAAAACGGGACTCCATGTAAAGCCGGGCGCCCTCGCTGCCCACAAATTCCGCAAGCTCTTCGTTAAACTGTACCTGGCCCTTGATAAATACCGTAGCGTGTAACAGCTCGTGGATGATAAGGTCAGCAAGCCTGTCTGCGGAATAATTTCGCATATAGGAATAAAGCGGGTCCCTGAACCAGCCCAGGGTGCTGAATGCGTCCACTCCCCGTACCCACACATCCAGGTCTTTCTTTTCCAGTTTGGCCCGTTCTTTGCGGGCGTCCTTCGCATTGAAAAACCCCTTGTAGGGCATGGCGCCCACCACCGGAAAGCGCCACTCATGGCGGGTAAAAGAATCTCTTGCCGAAGCGGACACTACCGCCGCCAGATAATCCCGGTCAAGTTGCACATAACGAGTATAATTCTTGCTCATTTTAAGGCCAATGTCCCCTGTGGCAAAGCGGCGTATATCCTGAACCCTCTCCACAAAGCGGCGGGTTTTTTCAGCTTCGGCAATACCCACCTCCGGGTCAAGATTTTCACCGGCGGCGTTATCCCCAGCTGCGGCATTAGCGGCTTCATTTTCCAGCAGCGACTCCAGCGGGACCGCCCGTCCCAGATAGCCCAGCATGGTTGTCCCCTGCGTAAGGGTATAACAGCCCGAGCACGTGGCGCAGATCACCCCAAGCAGCGCTGCTGCGGCGAACATGGGCAAAATCAAAAAAAACGCCGAAGAATATTTCATTTTCTGTTTCTATTTTCGACCTTTTTCGATTTGTTTTTCAAGTGAGCGCAGCCCCTATTGTCCCGCAGCCCTCAAACTTGCTATTCTCTTTTTATGGCTATTGATATTCAGAATACGGTAAAAAATCTGCATCCCCTGGAAATACGGATCATCCTTTCGTATAAAAAGGGTGATGAATTGACCATCGAAAAAGTTGAGAAGGAACTGGGCTTTAAGCCGGGGAACGGCAATCAGGCCCTGTCCTGGCTGGCCGGCAAGGGGCTTATAAGTGAGATACGGCGGGAGACGGCGGTTTTTTATGAGTTGACCGATCTGGGCCGGGAGTGGAAGGAAAAGGGAAGCCCCGAGGAACGGATCATCGAACTGGTTCGGATTCAAAGTGCCGGAAATGGCCGCGATACCGGCCTGCGGCTGCCGGACATAGCCGCAAACCTGAAAATGGAAAACAAGGACATAGGCAGTGCTTTCGGCAGCCTTTCCAAACTCGGCGTGCTTGCTCTGGATGGCGAGAAAAAAGTGATCATGGCATTGGGGCCTGACGAGCTGGTCAACGGCCGCCCCGCCAGAGGGCCTGGTGCAGAGCATTTTGCGATTCTGCGGGGCTTGCTGGACAAGGCTGCTGACGGCGGCCTGCTTGCGGAATCGGCCTTGAATGCCGCAGAAAAAACCGCCATGTCCGGCATTGCCAAAAAACGGGGCGCGGCGGACGCTGCTTTCCGCCAAATGGATCATGAAACCGTGGTCTTTGGTTTTGCCGCTGCGGGCGATGGTTCCGTTCCGGCGGAAGCTGCTGCTGCTGCGCTCAAAGCCGCCGGCATCACCGGCGATGAGATCGGCGCCCTTACCCCGGAAATGCTGGAGACCGGAAGCTGGAAAGGCAAAACATTCAGATCGTATAACGTAAAAACGCCCCCTGCCAGGCTTACGCCGGGCCGCACCAATCCTTACGCGAAATTTCTTGAGAACGTAAAAGACAAACTTGCCTCTCTGGGCTTTGAGGAATTTGACGGCCCCCTGGTTGAAACCGAGTTCTGGAATTCGGACGCCCTTTTTATGCCGCAATTTCATTCGGCCCGTGATATTCACGATGTATACCGCATTGCTGAACCTTTGAACCCTGAAGGGTTCGCCCAGGCGAAAGCAATTGAGGAGCCCTGGCTTTCCAACATAGCCGCTGCCCACGAAAACGGCGGCATAACCGGCAGCCGGGGCTGGAGCTACGCCTTTGACCGGGACTTTACCCGGCGGCTCATACTCCGCAGCCAGGGTACGGTGCTTTCCGCCAAGACCCTGCCAAAGGCGAAAATACCCGGCAAATACTTTGGCATTGTGCGCTGCTTCCGCTACGACCGGGTAGACGCCACCCACCTGCCGGACTTTTACCAGACCGAGGGCATCGTGTTAGGTGAAAACGTAAATCTCCGCACCCTGCTGGGAATGTTGGATATGTTCGCCCGCGAGGTAGCCGGCGCAAAAGAAGTAAAGTACGTGCCGGGCTACTTCCCCTTTACCGAGCCATCGGTGGAAGTGCACATCAAGCACCCGGTACTGGGCTGGTTCGAACTGGGCGGCTCCGGCATTTTCCGCCCCGAAGTAACCGCAAGCCTGGGCGTAAACGTGCCGGTAGCTGCCTGGGGTATCGGTATTGACCGCATGGCCCTCATGGCTCTGGGTCTTAACGATCTGCGGGAACTTTTCAGCAACGATATTGAAAACGTGCGGCTGCGAAGGGCAAAAGACGCCAGCTAAAAGCAGTCCGTTAAGGACTGTCCATCAGTAAATTCAATTCCCTATTCTTTACCTGCGGTATATACCGATGAACCGCCCACAAAGTATTTTGACAGGGTAACAAACATCAGAATTACCGGAATGCTGGCAAGGAGTGCTACTGCCATCATGGCTCCCTCGTCGGCGAATTTTTCCTCCGCAAAACTAACGATGTAGGTGGGAATGGTTTTGAGCCGCTTTTCCTGGGCTACCATGAGGGGCCACAGGAGGTTGTCCCACTGCTGGCGGAAGGTAAGGATAGCGAGACTTGCCAGCGCCGGGCTTGAGTTGATCATCACTATTTTTACGAAGATACCCGGTTCGGTGCAGCCGTCTATGCGAGCGGCATCAAGCATATCCGTGGGGAAGGTCTGGAGGTACTGCCGCATCATAAATACGCCAAAGGCGTTCATCATAAACGGAATGATAAGGCCCTGGTAGGTATTCTGCATGCCGAGCCTGAGGACCACCATGTACAGGGGCACCATGATCGTTTCAAAAGGGATCATCATGGTCATCATAATGCACATAAACACGACATTCCGGCCTTTAAAGCGGAATTTCGCCAAGCCGTATCCGGTAATTGATGATAACGTAATGGTCAACAGGGCAACGCTGATCGAAACAATGAGGGAGTTCATCACGTTGCGGATAAACACAAAATTCCCGTCGTTACCCGCAACAGCTTTGTAGAAATTTATCCAGGCAATCCGGGAAGGAATCCAGCGGTAGGGCATAACCCGAATCTCTATCGCGGGCATAAATGAGGCGCTGAGCATAAACACCAGGGGCAGCAGAACCGCCATCGCCGTTACTATCAACACTACTTTGATAAGAATATCGGGAACCGTTGATACTTTTGAATTCGTGTTTTTCATGGTTCCTTCCTAATAGGAGATGTCGTCGCTTCGGGAAAAGCGGAACTGCGCAACCGTCAGAATGAGCATGGTTAAAAAGAGGAGTATGCTCATTACCGAAGCCCTGCCCACATTGTACTCACGCATGGCGGTGGTATAGATGTTGAGGGTGATTACGTCTACCGGAGCACGGGGCGCGCCACTCTGAACAAAAAGGTATTGGGTGGAGAAGGTCTTGAGACACTGGAGCATAGCCATAATGGAAACCATTACCGTAGTAGGCTTGAGCAGGGGCAGGGTTATTTTGAAAAAGGTCTGTATCCTCCCCGCGCCATCCACCCGCGCTCCTTCATAGATTCCTGTGGGTATCTTACTAAGTCCTGTAATAAAAAGAATCGTAAAATAGCCAATATACTTCCAGAAGTACACCATCATGGTAGAAAACTGGACCATGTTCCCGTTGGAGAGCCAGCGCATATCTACCCCACCGCGGAGCAACAGGGTATTCACGATCTGATTGGCAAGTCCTGTGGGCTGAAAGATAATCATCCAGATCAGGGCCGCCACTGCGGAAGACAACACTGCAGGAGAATAGAACATAAGCTGCCACATCCGGGCCATCCCTTTCTGAGTGGTAATAAAAGCGGCCAGGAGCAGACTCACCACCACCAGGGGAATAAAGGTTCCCAGGGTAAAGGTTACGGTTGCCCGGACGGAATTCCAAAACCCCGGAGAGCTTAAGACCACCATGTAATTACTTAATCCCACAAATACCGGCCTTACCAGAGATATCAGGCTCTTTCGATAGAAACTCATGATAAAGGCGTTGATAATAGGATAAAAAGAAAAGAGCGAAAAAAACAACACCGCAGGGGTCACAAAACACCAGCCCCACCGGGCCAGTTTCCGTTCAAGACCACCGTTCCTCTTTTTTGCCGCTGTCATTGCGGGACCCCCTCAGGATAAATGCGGCCTTCCCCGGCAGCTTACTGCAAAGGAAAGCCGCAATTTGTCCACAAAGCAACCGGCCCTGTGGACAAACACGCCGGACTTTAGTCCACTACCGATTCTCGTCGAGTACTGCCTGGGCATCCCGTTTCAGGGTAGCATAGACCTGCTGGGGAGTGGCGTTAGTGGTCATCGCATTTATAATGGCCGTTCCAATAAGCTCGTTGATCCTCCAGCTAAAACCGGAATGGTATACCACATGGGCGTATTTCAGATCATCAATAAACACCTGGCTAAAGGGCATGCTCTTGTAAAGCTGCCCTTCCATTACCGCCCTGGTGGGTTGGGTAAGGGCTACCGTTTCCAGATACATATCTCCATGACTGAGCATATAGTGGACAAACTTCCAGGCTTCAACCTGTTCGTTCAGAGGAATTTGGGAATTGACCATGTAATACTGGAAGTAATAGGTGTTGGAAATATGCTTGCCGCCCTGGAATACCGGATAGGGAATAACCATCCAGTCATTGCTGTTGAAGAAATCGGGATTAGCGGTCTTCATACGGGCTTCCTGATACACCCCCGAAAGGTGCATGGCGATCTCGTTTTTGTCATTGTCAAACTGACGGCGGGCCGCAGTCATGGTGGAAGCCCCCAGGTTCTTGCCGTTGGGGCCCCACTGCTGCATATAGGTAAGGGCCTTAACCCAAGCCGCCTCGTTCACAATGGCTTCCTTGCCGTCGGCGCTGACCACTTGACCGCCCAACTGTTCCACCATCGGAACCCAGGAGATAAGGTAATCGGGATAACGGAAATCAAAACCCCGGCGGGTTACGATGTTGCCGTTCCGGCGGGCGATCTTTTCGGAGACCGTCATCATATCTTCCCAGGTTTTGGGATAATCCTTGTCGGGATCAAGCCCTGCGTCCCTAAATATTTTTTTGTTCAGGTATATGCAGAAATTGACCATTTCCAGAGGCAGTCCGTATATTTTACCTTTCTGGCCAAACAACTTGCCGTCCGTATCGGTTACCGGATCGAGCATATTCGGCAAATAGGAATCGATAAGGGCCTGTTCATTTTTATATCCCAGTTCCTGAACCGGAATCGGGGCGCAAAGCCCTTCCATAAAAATGGGATAGGCCTTTTGCAACTCCAGATTCCAAATGGAAGGGGCGTTCTTCGCCGCATAGGCAGCGGGAATAAGGTCCTGGATGTTGGTAGAAGGATACACCGAATAATTGATGGTAACATGAGGATTTGCCGCCATGTACTCTTTTGCGAACTGCTCCTCCATCTTTTGCCGGTTCGGATCCTCGTGGGTCCACAGGTTAAGCGTTACCGGTTTTTTCTCCGCCGACGGTTTTTCAGTGCTGCCCCCGGCAAATACGCTGAAGCTTAACGCCAGCAGCATTGTCAGATAGATAATACTTTTCTTCATTTTTTCCTCCAAAATATAAACTAAAATATTATACCATGGTTTTTGAGAGAAGTCAATTAAAATCATCTTCCCGCAAATGCTTTGACATACCTAAAAAAACAAGGTACGTTGTATAAACAAGGATGTGTATATGTCTTCATCAATTAAGTTATTTATTTTTGACATGGGCGGAGTAGTAGTACATAATGTTGCTATAGTGAGCCTTATCGCTTCCCATTTAAAAATAAGTGATGCCGATTTTTTTCGCGGCGCCGGATCTGACCCTGAAGCTTCCCACACGTCCCCCTATCACCTGGGTGACGTCGGAGCCATCATGCGGGGAGAAATTGATTCTCCGCGCTTCTGGAACAATTTTACCCAACGGACGGGCATCGGTGTTTCAGGCGATCCCTGGTATGATTTTTTTGATCCTGTCACCGACGAGGGAACCGTGGAAATAATCCGCCGCCTGCGTGAAAAAGGACACCGCGTTGTCTGCGGTACCAATACCCTGGAGGCCCATTACCGCAAGCATCAGGAGCGGGGCGACTATTCGATTTTTGACGCGGTGTATGCCTCCCATTTAATGAGAATCATCAAACCGGACGCCGCCTTTTGGCGTTTCATTCTGGAAAAAGAAAATGCGCTACCGGAAGCTGCCTTTTTTACCGATGATCTTGAAGAAAATATCAGAGCGGCAAAAAAACTCGGTCTTATTGCACATCTATTTATGAGTTCTGAAGGCATGGCGGCTACCATAGGGGAAATATGAACAACACCCAACAAACAAATTTACAAAAAGGGCAGATTCTTGACAGTGGGTTTGCAATTCTGGATATTGTAGATCTTCCTGAATTGCAGGCAACAGGTATCTGGGCACGGCATGAAAAAAGCGGCGCAGAAGTTTTTCATGTTTTAAACAACGACAGCGAAAATCTTTTTGCATTTGCATTTGCCACTTCGCCGGAAGACAATGCAGGCGCTGCGCATATTCTTGAACATTCGGTGCTGTGCGGCTCCGAGCGTTACCCGCTCAAGGACGCCTTTTTGGTGCTGGCCCAGGGGAGTCTGCAAACTTTTCTTAACGCATGGACTTTCCCGGACAAAACGGTCTACCCCGCCAGTTCCGTCAACGAGCACGATTATTTCAATCTTATGTCGGTATACGGCGATGCGGTTTTCCGGCCGTTGCTTTCTGAGTGGACCTTCATGCAGGAAGGGCACAGATTTGAATTTGCGAACGAGGACGTCGCAAAGGAGCTCTCCATAACCGGCGTGGTTTACAATGAGATGAAGGGCGCGTATTCGTCGCTGGACACCTACGCCGGTCTCTGGTCGGTTAAGGCGGTCATGCCCGGCACTCCCTATTCGTTTGAATCAGGCGGCGACCCTGAGCACATTCCGAATTTAAGCTGGGAGGGTCTCAAGGAATTTCACCGCCACCGCTATTCCCCGGCGAACTGCCGTATCTTTTTAGCGGGTAACATTCCCACAGAAAAACAACTTGCCTTTCTTAATGAACAATTTTTCTCTTCTCTTGAGCCCGGCGTTGTCTCTCCGCCCATTGCAAAAACCGAACGCTGGGACGCGCCGAAAAATTTCCGCATTCCCTGCCCGGCGGGAAGCGAGCGGAAATCGACGGTGTTTCTTTCCTGGCTCTGTACCGATGTAACCAACACCGATGAAAACATCGCCCTGGCGGCGCTCACCGAAATACTGCTGGGCCATGATGGTTCACCCCTCACCCGCACCCTTATTGAGTCCGGCCTTGGCGAAGACCTGACGCCGGTTTCCGGCCTTGAAGGCGAAATCCGGGAAACCCTATTTGTGGTCGGACTCCGTGGAGTCCGAGGACTTCGTGGAGTTAGCGGCATTGACGGCGGGGCGGAGCAGGCCGGGAAGCAGGTGGAGGATCTGATCCTGGGCGAACTGCGGCGCCTTGTTGATGAAGGCATTCCCCGCGAAGAAATTGAGGCGGCTCTGCTGGCTATGGAATTCGCCCAGCGGGAAATACGCCGTTCAGGTGGGCCGTTCTCGCTGGTATGGATGCGCCGTTCCCTGCGGGGTTGGCTCCACGGGAACAAGCCCTGGGAAAGCCTGCTCTTTGCGCCGGCAATGGAAAAAATCAAACAGTGTCTTGCGGAAAACAATCGCTATTTTGAATCTCTTATCAAAAAATATTTTCTGGATAATCCCCACCGGGCGCTGGTGATCCTGGAACCAAAGGAAGATTTTTTGCCTCAGCAGGAAGCGCGGTTAGCTGAAACTCTGGCAAATACCGAAAAAAGTTTAAGCGAAGAAGACCGTCGGCGCATTGCGGAAAAATCCGCAGCATTGGAAAATATTCAAAGCGAAGGCGACAGCCCCGAAGCGCTGGCAACAATTCCCCATCTTTCGCGTAACGATCTTTCCGCCGAGCCGGAACTCATTCCCCGCCGCCTTGATAATCTCCGGGGAATACCCGCCCTTTGCCACGAACTCTACACCAACGGCATTACCTATACCGACCTTGCCTTTCCTCTGGATGTGCTTACCCCGGAAGATTACCCCTGGATTCATTTTTTCTCCAGAGCGGTGGTTTCCGTGGGTCTTCCCGGCATGGATTACGGCGAAGTTTCAAGCCTCCTTGCCCGCACCGTTGGCGGCTTTAACGCCGTATTGCACACCGCCTCGGCAACGTCATCTTCCGGGACCCGGCAGCTAACGCAAACCCCCGCAGGCGCTTTAGACCTTGGCGGCCGGGACTGGATCGTCTACCGCCTGAAATGCCTTGACGAAAAAACCGCCCCTTCGCTGGATCTGGCCCTGCGGCTGATAAGCGAAGCTGATTTTTCCGATCAACGCCGCATCAGGGATCTGGTACTGGAGATGAAAAACGAGTTTGATTCCGGCCTTGCCCCTTCGGGCCACAGTTTCGCCTCCGGCAGGTCGGGCCGTTTTTCTTCCCGCTCCCGTCAGGTAGATGAAATCTGGGGCGGTCTCACCCAGCTTGAATTTGTCCACCGCCTTGCCGAATGCGACACCGCTGAAATAATCGCAAAGCTGTACAGTCTGCGTGATGCGATAGCCGCAGGCGGTCTCATCGCCAACTTCACCGGCGGCGCCCCGGCTCTCAGCGCCGGCGCCGCGTTATTCGCCGAACGGTTCAGCCGCTTCGGCCCGCCCCGTCCCCGCAATCCCGCAATGGCAGATTTAAACGGGCAAAGCGGTTTGAATGTAAACCCCGCAGCCGAAGTCTTTGCCTCACCTTCGCTGCAAATCGGTTTTGCCGCCATGACCCTCAAGGCCGCGCCCTTTGACAGCCCCGCCCAGGCGGCGGAAACGGTACTGGCCCATCAACTTTCCACCGGCGCGCTCTGGGAGGATATACGCATGAAAGGCGGCGCTTACGGCGCATTCGCCAACAGTGACAGCCTTGAGGGGAGCTTCTCCTTTGCCACCTACCGCGACCCCAACCCCCTGCGCTCACTGGACGCCTTCTCATCAATATTGGAACTTTCTGTGAAGCAGAAAGAAATTGCCGGGGAGCAGACAGCCCGCTCGCAGGGAGACGGCAGTCAGGAAGATGTCCGGCATCAAGATGCCTGGCATCTCGAAGATGCCTTGGTAAAAACAATTATTGGCTGTTACGCACGGGAAACCCGGCCTCGTACCAGTGCGGAAAAAGGGTTAACCGATTTCTTCCGTTTTCTCTACGGCATCGAAGATGATTACCGTAAAAGAAAACTTGAGCGATTAATTGCAACTAACAGCGATGGCATTGCCGCCGCCTTTAGCGCGCTTGCATCACAGAGCGCCGCCTGTCCGGTTATTATT
Organism: Spirochaetia bacterium; assembly: GCA_025997895.1. Taxonomy (GTDB): domain Bacteria; phylum Spirochaetota; class Spirochaetia; order Treponematales; family Breznakiellaceae; genus WQXQ01. Next base: position 30,727 of record BNVF01000007.1, on the reverse strand, counting down.
ACCGGCATGAAAAGCGCCGAGCAAGCCGCAAAGACTCTGGGAACAGATGTAAAGATTTTGCCGGTGTAGCAACTATGCGGGAAGTGAGCCAGTTTCAAAATGAGGGAGTTACTCGCTCTCCAGAGGCAGGGCTGGGGTAAGCCCGGCGGCGCTGCGGGGCACTGAAAGTGCCGGAGGAGTCCACCTATGCAGCCTCCCGCCCGGATGAGTAATTTATACTAATCATTGCGAGATCAGTAATCCAGAGCGGATATCAGGGTCATGGTGCCGGGCGGCAATGGAAACAGCTAAGTTCAGCCTACGGCTGCGTTGGATCGCTGGTCTGCTCCCTCCCCCGAGCAAGCGGGCTCTTGAGAACACCGGAAAACTTTCAGTGCCCCGCAGCGCCGCCGGGCTTACCCCAGCCCTGCCTCTGCATAGCCGGCTAATGCCCTCTCTTTAAAAACAGTTTCAACATAAAGGGAATTTATCCGTAAATGCCAGCAGGGAGGGGCGGGGGCGGCTAGCGGGCGCTGAAAAATGTTTGGAATTCCCCGATGGAGCAGACCTGTAAATGAAAGCAGCCCGCAGGGCTGAACCTTAGCTGCGATAAACGCGCCCGGATCCCTGGCTCTGATATACACTCTGAATATCTTATCACTCAAAATTTAGTATTAATCGCAAAGACCGGGTGGGGCTGCGTAATTGGACTCTACAAGATTTTTCAGCGCCCGCTAGCCGCCCCCGCCCCTCCCTGCTGGTAATAGTGAGTACATCCCCTTATTTTGAAACTGGCTATCTGGAAACGCAGTTCTTTCTCAGGTATACTGTTCATACCAATGAAAGCGTATCTTGACATCGTACAAAAAATACTCGATTGCGGTTTCCGCAAGCAAAACCGGACCGGCGTTGACACCCTGGCTATTGCGGGGGCCATGTTCGAGCATGACATGGCGGAAGGTTTTCCCCTGCTGACCACCAAGAAGGTTCCTTTTCGCCTGGTCGCCTCGGAGCTGGAATTTTTTATCCGGGGTATTACCGACAAGGAATGGCTGAGGGGGCAAAATAACCACATCTGGGATGAGTGGTGTAGTCCCGATGCGGTTCCCTATGGCAATGATGAAAAGACCAAAACGCTGATGATGGCAGAGCGGGAATTGGGGCCCGTTTACGGCTGGCAATGGCGCAATTTTGGAGCCCGCTATGTTTCGCATAACGAAGCGCCGGACGGAAAAGGTATTGACCAGTTGCGGCTGGTTGTAGAAACATTAAAAAAAGATACTGATAACCGGCGCATGATCGTGAGCGCATGGAACCCCCTGGATCTTTCCCACATGGCACTGCCGCCCTGCCATTACTCGTTTCAGGTAACGGTGATAGACGGCAGGTTGAACCTGCTCTGGAACCAGCGTTCAGTGGATGTTGCCCTGGGGCTGCCCTTTAACATTGCCAGCTACGGCTGCCTGCTGCACTTGCTGGCAAAGGAGGCGGACTTAAGCGAGGGCAGGCTCATCGGTTTTTTGGGAGATACCCACATTTATGTGAACCATATCGAAGCTGTTCGGGAGCAGCTTGCCAGGACGCCCCGGCCGCTGCCGCAAATTAAGACCGAAAAGTTTTCCTCAATTTTCGATTGGCATTTCGCCGACACGGTTATCGAAGGATACGATCCCCATCCGGCCATTAAATTCGACATTGCTGTTTAAAATTATGCGGGAAATAATCATCATCGCCGCTATGGCGCAGAACCGGGTCATCGGCAAAAACAATACCCTGCCGTGGTCGCTCAAAGAGGACATGGTTCACTTTAAGGAATTGACCACAGGCTGGCCCTGTATCATGGGCAGGAAGACCTGGGAGTCCCTGCCCAAACGGCCTTTGCCGGGGCGGCTCAATGTGATTGTTTCGGAAACTCTGGCTGCGGACAGCGTTGCGGCGGAAGTAAAAATTTTTCCGTCTTTGGAGGCAGCCATTCAGCATTGCGCCGGTAGCGAAAAAATATTTATCTGCGGCGGCGCTTCAATATACCGCAAGGCGCTGGGGCTGGCGAATAAAATTGAGCTTACCTTCATTCATCAAAATTACGAGGGGGATACTTTCTTTCCCGAGATTGATCCCGCCCAATGGACAAAAACCGGTTCGGCGAATTTTGACAGTTTTTCGTTTGTCTCTTACAGCCGTTACACGCAATGATCATACAGACGCCGCATACCCAGGCAATAAAATATTCCGGTTCCAAGCTCAGGCTTTTACCGCATATTCTTGCACTGACAAAAAATGTCTGCGCCGGCCCTGGCAGCCCGCCGGTGTTTGACGGTTTTTCCGGCTCCACCAGAGTCAGTCAGGCTTTTGCAAAAGCAGGTTATACGGTATATGCCAATGATATTGCCCTCTATTCAAAAATTTTCAATACCGCGTTTTTGCTGAACACCAGAGAGCCGAAAACGTATCAGCCCCTAATCGATCACTTGAACAGCATGGAACCGGTAGACGGCTGGTTTACGGAAAATTACGGCGGCGATGATCTGCATAAAGTTTCAAATAACGATGATGGATTAAAAAAGCCCTGGCAGAAAAAGAATACCCGCAAGCTGGACGCCATACGCGAAGAAATTGACGCGCTGAATCTGGATGAAGTCACAAAAGCGGTGGCTATCACCAGTTTGATCCTCGCACTGGATCGTGTTGATAACACTTTGGGGCATTTCGTCTCGTATTTGAGCGAATGGTCATCCAGATCGTATAACGACATGAAACTGGAAGTCCCCGGCTTGTGGATCAATCAAAATCAAAATGTAGTAATGAATAGTGATGTATTTGAGGCGCTGCAAAAATTGCCGGAAAATATTAAAATTGCCTATTACGATCCGCCTTATGGTTCAAATAATGAAAAAATGCCCCCTTCCAGAGTCAGATACGCCTCGTATTATCACATCTGGACGACGATCTGTTTAAATGACAAGCCTGTTCTGTTTGGAAAAGCAAAGCGAAGGGCCGATTCCTCTGACACTATGGCGGGATCGGTTTTTGAGGAATTCCGGCGGGGGGCTTCGGGTAAATTCATTGCTATCGAGGCGATTGAAAAACTGATACGGGAAACCAGGGCGGATTATATCATCCTGTCCTATAGTTCGGGCGGCAGGGCCACTGCGGATGAGTTAAACGATGTGCTTAACGCCTATGGCCATATTATTGAAATCAGGAAGATCGATTACAAAAGAAATGTGATGGCAGCCATGAAGTGGACCAATGATTGGGTCAAAGAGACCAAAGAAAAAAATTTTGAGTATTTGTTTATGATAGAGAAACGCGGATAGCGTATTGTCCTATTGATCTGTATGAAAAAATTCTTTATGTTAAAAGCGAACAAGGAGATACTATGAAAGGACCGATTTTAGTAGTGCTTGCAGCCGGTATGGGGAGCCGTTATGGCGGCCTTAAACAGATGGACAAAATTGGCAAAAACGGCGAAGTATTGCTTGATTATTCAGTATATGACGCCATCAAGTCGGGTTTTGAAAAGGTAGTGTTCATTATCCGCCATGATATCGAAAAAGATTTCCGCGAACTGGTGCTTGCCCGCATGGGTTCAAAGGTAAAAGCAGAGCTGGCCTTTCAGGACCCGGACAGTCTGATTCCGGCGGATATTTTTGCCGCTGCGCAAAAGGCGGGCAGAACCAAGCCCTGGGGTACGGCCCATGCGCTGCTCTGCGCTGCGGATAAAATCGACGCTCCCTTTACGGTGCTGAACGCCGATGATTTTTACGGCAGGGAGGCTTTCGCCGTCATGGGCAAGCACCTTTCCGGCCCCAATGCCGCCGAGCCGGTAATTGTGCCCTATCAGCTTGATAAAACCCTAAGCCCCAAGGGAACCGTTACACGGGGTGTCTGCGAAATAAAAAGCGATTACCTGGTTTCGGTTGACGAGCTTACCGCTATCGAAAAAAAAGATGGCCGTATTTTTAACACCAATCCTGACGGTTCCATTCGGGAGCTTGCGGCGGATACTCCAGTGTCGATGAATTTTTGGGGCTTCCCGGAAAACATTCTGCCGGAATTCAAAAAATACTTTGACGATTTTTTGAAAACATTCGCGGCGGATATGGCAGGTCAGATTAAAAGCGAATGTTTTATTCCCAGGGCCGCAGATACATTCATCAAGAAGAACATCATCAAAATAAAGTCGTTACGGGCAAATTCGGACTGGTTCGGTGTTACCTACAAGGAAGACCGTGAAGCGGCTATCAGGAAGATCGAAAGCCTGACCGCATCGGGCGTGTATCCCCCTTCGCTTTGGTAATCGGAAAAATGATAATGAATGGCTGGACGTGGGTTATTGGGAGTTACTACTGAAATGAGCGTTTTTACGGTACTGTTTTTTACCGCCATTCTATCTTTTATGCCTATCTCGGAACTGCGGGGCGCCATTCCGTTTGCTGTTGTGCATAACATACCATGGTACTGGGCTTACCTTTTTGCCGCCTCCCTGAATGCGCTGGTCGCCCCGGTATGCTGGATTTTTCTGGCGACTTTCCACAAACTCTTCTACGGCGCAAGCCCCGAAAAAGGCATACGCTGGTACAAAAACTTTTTCGACCGCTTTGTGGAGCGGGCCCGGAAAAAACTCGGCGGCGGCGTAGAAAAATGGGGCTGGCTCGGTATCGCTATTTTCGTAGCTATCCCCCTGCCGCTCACCGGCGCATGGACCGGAACCCTGGGCGCCTGGGTGCTGGGCGTCTCAAAACGGCGCACTATGGTGGCTGTGGTCCTGGGGGTTTTAATCTCCGGAGCCGTGGTCAGCTCGGTGGTAATTCTGGGAATTGAGGCCCTTAATTTCTTTGTGAAAAAAGTTTGATCAGAGTGTGATTACATGAAGAAGAAATTATCTGCAATATGCAATACATATGTATCCCGATTAATCATCTTTTAGTTCCTTATCTATTTCATATTTTAATTTATCATATGGATCTACCCACGCTGGTGGTTTAATAGTCTTCCCCATGTCATTATAATGCACTGTTCCATCAGGCCATACTTTTGACATATTAGCTTCGTGTACAATTTCAAATATTTTTTCCGGCTTAACCCCCATTTCAACCAGAGTTCCTAGTACAAAATACATTAAGTCTATCATCGCATCAGCTTGATCCACAATGGTATCTGATTCTATAAATTCATTAATTTCTTCGAGCATCCAGGCATATCGCTTCTGTGCTCGTCCTTCATCAATGAAAACTGGTTTATTTGACATAGGATGTCCAAAAACCCTATGAAATTCCGCTACCATTTCCCATGATTCATTTAGTGTCATTATACACTCTCCTTAAGCAAATTATTTTTTGTAAGCATTGCTTTTATATTATTAATACTCGCAAGATACTTTTTATCATTAAAAGCTTTATCTATATCCGGGCTTTCATCAACCTTAAAAAGCACTAAAGCTTCTGTGACATTATCAATCTTGTCATTATATTTCCTGTATTCCCTCTTTAATAGACGAGATCAACTTCAATTAACAAAAATTGATCTGAATTATAATCTATCATATTAATTTTATGTCGTCAAGACTATAAATTTCAATTTTTCATTATATGTGTATGATTTTTTATACACCTGGTTTGCCCAAATTGCACATAACGTCAATTATGCGACGCCCCGCCGCCGTCCCTCTCCGCCGGTATACGGAGCATATCCATTTATTTTGAAAAAGATTATAATAAAGCCAATGGAGGTTCCCCACTTGAACCTCAACCGACTAGAACGAAGTGGAAGGAGGTTCCCCACTTGATAATAGGCATAGATATAGGCAGTACTACCACCAAGGCAGTGTCCATTGAAAACGGCAAACTCACCAGGAAAGTGAAGATACGGGCTTCCGATGCGGTAACTGCCGCTACCGGCGCCTTTGGCAAGATTATCCTCGATAACGAAATCAAGATAGGCGTCATTGAGGGGATTAAGATCACCGGGGTAGGGGCTTCCAAAATCAAGAGCGATATTTTTGGAATTCCCACCAGCAAAGTCAATGAGATTCAGGCCATCGGCATCGGCGGAATTTTTCTTTCAGGGATGAACAATATCATCATTACCAATATCGGAACCGGTACTGCGATTATCGAGGCAAATGAACAGGGTATTTCCCACTTTGGCGGGTCCGGGGTTGGCGGCGGTACCATTTTGGGGCTGGCGAAAAAGCTGCTTCCTACTACGGAATTCAGCGGTATAATGGCGCTTGCGGAAACAGGGAGACTGAATCAGGTTGATCTGTTGCTGGAAGATATTATGGATACGGATATCAGCTTTCTCAATAAAAAAGCCACTGCCGCCAATTTTGGCAAGATGCTTGATACTGCGGACAGCGGAGATGTGGCGCTGGCAATTCTGAACATTGTGTACCAGGTTATCGGTATGCTGTCGGTGTTTGCCGCACGAGCAAGAAATATCAACCGGGTTATTGTTACCGGCAATGGCAGCAATAACCTTATTGGGCAGAGTATTCTCGCGGCCATTACAGACATATACGGTATTGAGTTTATATATCCCGATGATGCTGAATATACCACCGCAGTAGGGGCGGGACTTTCAGTAAAATAATCTTGCCCAAAATGGTAAAATATACTATAATATAATAATACCGGAGGATTAGTAACTGAAAACTATTTTAGTCGTGGATGATTCCCGAATTATGAGAAACATAGTCAAAAACACTTTCTCTTTAATGAAAATTCCCTGTCAATTTCTTGAGGCTTCAAATGGGAAAGAGGCGTTGTGGCATCTGCATACAAATAAAGCCGATTTAATTTTACTTGACTGGAATATGCCTGAACTTTCGGGTATTGATTTTCTTAAACAGATCCGTTCCCATTCTGATTATATACAAATGCCGATCATCATGGTAACCAGCGAGGCTGCCAAATACAATGTGATCGAGGCTCTTAAGGCGGGTGCCACCGATTACATTATCAAGCCGGTAAGCGAAAAGAGCTTTAGAGATAAATTGTCAAAGATCCGTTTTTAAAAAAATAAGTCCTGGGTGTAAACTCCAAGGTAAAAAAGGTCTCCGAAAAGCCCGAAAACGCAGGTATCATTTTTTCTCAAGCCGCCAGGAAATGGTCCAGTTCCATTTATCCGGAAAATCCGGCGAGGCGGCTTTAATGCTCAGGCGGCCATTTTTAAAACGAAACGCCGCGCTCAGAGCTGTATCCCATTGGCTATCCTTTTTTTCGCTGGCCGTGAATCCCACTTTTGTTTTGAATTGAAAACTGCCCGGTGACCAGACAAGCTCGCAGCCGGCTTTGGCGGAATCAAAACGCCAGGGCTCCTGGGGGATGGGATAGGGTGAAGGCGTTTCATCAGCGGAGCTCCGCCCTTTCAGGGAAGCGGAAAGATTAATGCCCAGCGGATTACTTTTTGCGCTGCCGGCAGCCTGTAAAAAGCCGGGAGCCGGCGGCAGTTTCAGGGAGAGTCCCAGGGTTGCGCCAATCCCGTCGATTATTTTTTGCCTGTCCGCGGCGTTACGATCCGCCGTGACGGAAACCCGCGAGACCCTGAGCGGAAATGCCGTACTGCCTAATTCGTTACGCGCAACTTTACCTGCTTTTACTTTGAGGGGATCGGGAAAACGGTAATAAAATCCAGTTGAACTGCGATTAAAGTCTTCGCCCGGGCCGGGGCTGCGGATGCTGGTGTTGAACCGCAGCAGGCTGTTTCGTGTTCCCTTCCATTCAAATTTTCCGGCAGTCCTAAAGCCCGCTCCGGGGCCGGAACCGTCTCTGCCTATAAAACGTTCCCCTGCACCGTCAGCGGCAAATGAAATTGCCCAGGGAGCCTGCTTCAGCTTTTTTCCCGTGTTAGCTGAAGGACTGAACCGTATTCCCACATTACCGTAAACATCCCGTCCCCAGGCAAACGCTTCAGAATAAGCCCAATCGGAACTGATGGAAAAAAATGGAACATTAACGAGCATACCCAGCGCGTAGAGCCTGAATTCCCGCTCCGGCAGCGGCGGCGGATCTGCAAACCATGAATTGCTTTTCCGTGCCTTAAGCTCAGTACCGGTATAAAAACCCTCCACCAGGACGCCGGCTTTTTTTCCAATCCGGGTTTCCAGGCCACCGGCAAAATCGGGGTTGAATTCCTCTGTTCTGGTTTGTGCCGAAAAAAATCCCCGCAGCCGGGTTTCAGAAAAAACCGAAAAATATGGACTGGCCAGGCAGAGATAAGCCTCTGGGTCTTTTGTCGAAGTCGTGGTTTTGAACTCCGCCGTAAGGGGCTGATGATTCTCTGCAAAGGGCGCCGAACGGCTCCAGGGGTTGCGGATACGGGCCGAAAGACCTTTTTCGTCAAGTGCGCCGTAAAGCAGACGGGACCCGGTAGCTTTATGGTAGAGACCGCCCGCAAAGTTGGTAATGCCGCTTTCGCCCCAGGGAGGATCAAGCTCAAAGTTCAGGGGACGCTTATCAAGCGCCTCCGCCCGCAGAAGCAGACCCGGCTGAAAAAAAGTAAGCCGCAGTTCTCCCCGGTTATTCAGCGTCTTATTCCCCTCCCATGAGCCGCTCCAGAGCAGCCCCCAATGAAAGAGCGCCGCATTTTTCGTGCCTGCAGGAGACGGACTCTCAGCGGCGAGCGACCCGCAGAGCAGAAAAAACGCCGCCAGCAGCAGCCTTGTTAAAGAGTAGTATTTCATACCCTTATATAAGGTGCGTAGATGCGTGGCGCTTTAATGAATTGGGAAATTTATTTGCTTTATTTACAGTATTATGTACTATACTTAAAGGGTAAGTAAAATTTGTAAAAAAGGAGTTTGTTATGGCAAAAAAAGTGAAGATCGGTTTGGTATGGAGACTGCTTATTGGCATCGCCCTGGGCATTCTCTTTGGAGCTTTTTTCCCTGTTTGGTTTAACCGCACCGTCGTTACCGCCTCGACCCTGTTCAGTGTCTACCTTAAGTTCATCATTCCGTTGATGATCCTGGCCTTTGTGACTATGGGCATCGCCGATCTTTCCATGGGAGCGGGGAGGCTTCTCCTCATTACCGCCGGTATAGCCTATGGCTCAACCCTCATTGCGGGCAGTTCGGCTTATATGGTAGCGATTAATCTTTTCCCCAATTTTATGGACCCCACTCTGCTGCAATCTATAGGAGACCCGGAGGCAGGTCAGCTGGCTCCCTTCTTCAGACTGCCCCTGGCCCCCCTGCTGGATACCACAGCGGCGGTGGTGATGGCCTTTATCCTGGGTCTCTGCATGAGCTCCATGCGGGGAAAAGAACTGCATGATGCCCTCTACCAGCCCTTTGCCGAGTTTTCCGTCATCATCAACAAGGTACTGCACAGCTCGGTTATTCCTTTGCTCCCCCTCTACATCTGCGGAACTTTCGTCAACATGACCGTGTCCGGCCAGACTTTCGTTATTCTGGGTGTACTCTGGAAGGTGTTCCTGACCGTCATCACCCTGCATATGATCTGCATCCTGATTCAGTTCTCCGTGGCCGGCGTCATTACCAAAAAAAATCCCTTCCGGCTCATCAAGAACCAGATCCCCGGTTATCTTTCCGCCATCGGTACCCAGTCCTCGGCGGCGACCATTCCGGTTAACCTGAAGTGTGCCGAAGCCGACGGGGTTTCCCCGGAGATCCGAAACTTCGTGATTCCTCTCTGCGCAAATATCCACATGGCCGGTTCGATGATAACCATAACTTGCTGTGTTACCGCAACCATGCTCATGTACAATATGCCTATAAGCCTGGGCACTATCGTTCCTTTTATTATGACCCTTGGGGTGGCGATGGTCGCTTCTCCCGGCGCGCCCGGCGGCTCTATTATGACGGCCCTTCCCTTCCTGCCCATAATGGGCATAGCCTCGGACAGCGCCATTGCCAGCCTGCTCATTGCCCTTTATATTACCCAGGACAGCTTCGGTACCGCCTGCAACGTATCGGGGGACAATGCCATTTCTGTGGTCATAGAACGGGTCTACACAAAGTTCATAAAAAAGGCGGCCTAGCCGTAATTGAGTAAACCATGAATGTATTTGACATTATAGGCCCGGTGATGATAGGCCCCTCCAGTTCCCATACGGCAGGGGCCGTGCGCATCGGGCGGGTGGCGATGAAGATACTCGGTGAAGAAGTACAAAATGCCGATATTGGCTTTGTCCAGAGTTTTGCCCAAACCTACAAGGGTCACGGCACGGACAGGGCCATTATCGCCGGCCTTCTGGGAATGTTACCCGACGACGAGCGAATCCGCGATAGCTTTGCCTGTGCAAAAGAGGCGGGGCTTACCTTCGGCTTTGAAAAAATAAAAATCCCCCGCTCCCACCCCAACACGGCGCGGCTGCACCTGGTGGGCAAATCGGGCAAGGAATGTCGGGTGCAGGGTGCGTCGGTGGGCGGAGGAAATATCCTTATTACCAATGTAAACGAAATGGAAACCGCCTTTACCGGCAGCTCCGATACTCTGATCATTCCCCACGAAGACACGCCGGGTGTAATCGCCGAGGTAACCAGCATCATGGCCTGGCACAACATCAATATTGGTAACTTCCGCCTGAACCGGCCCCACCGGGGCTATCAGGCGGTAATGACCGTTGAAGTGGACGGCGCCGTAAGTGATGACTTTGTAAACGCCCTCCGCAAACTGCCCCACATAAACAGTGTGGTTTACCTGCGGGCAAACCAAAGCGAGGCGCTGCATGCTTGAATACCATTCCATGTCTCTGCTTGCCAAAACAGCGGAAGAACGGAACGTAAAAATTTCCGACATAGTGCTGGAAGATCAGGCTGAGGTGATGAATCAGCCCGCCGGGACGCTCTACGAAGAGATGAAACATAACTTTGAAGTAATGCGCCAGGCTGCGGAAAAGGGCGCAAGCCCTTCAATACACTCTGCCAGCGGTCTCACCGGCGGCGATGGGGCACGGATGACCGCCTACCTGGACAAGGCGCCGCTCTCGGAATCGTTCTGCGCCCGGGCCATTGCCAGGGCCATTGCCGTCTCCGAATGTAACGCCGCTATGGGAAAAATCGTCGCCGCCCCTACTGCCGGTTCCTGCGGCATACTTCCCGCAGCGGCTCTCACCATGCTGGAGGATCGGGGGGTTGATGAAAGGGCAGTCGTAATGGCCCTCTTTACCGCAGGGGCTCTGGGCATGGTAATTGCCAACGAGGCGAGCATAGCCGGAGCCGAAGGCGGCTGCCAGGCCGAATGCGGCAGCGCCGCAGCGATCACCGCAGCCGCGCTGGTGGAAATGGCAGGAGGCTCTCCTGAAGAAGTGGTAAACGCCGCGGCCATTGCCCTGAAAAATCAGTTGGGCCTGGTCTGCGACCCGGTGGCAGGACTGGTGGAAGTACCCTGCGTAAAGCGAAACGCCGGCGGCATAATGATAGCCATAGGCGCAGCGGATATGGCCCTGGCAGGAATAAAGAGCGTCATTCCCATAGACGAAGTAATAAGCGCCATGCGGGAAATTGGCGAAGCCCTGCCCTCAAGTCTCCGGGAAACCGGCATAGGCGGCCTGGCAGGAACCCCCACCGGCGTGGCACTCAAGCAGCGAATCTTTGGCGGGGATACGGAGTGAATCTACTGGATTAAGTCTATCATCTCAGGCAGATTGCAACATTTGCTGATACTCGCTTCAAAACAAACGCAGTTGATTATCCTTCCACAGCGTTTTTTTCTCCTCCGCCAGGGGGATGATCTTTTCCAGTTCGCTCAGAAAGGGGCTGGGCTTGCCACTTAATTTTCTTCCCTTGAAATTCCGGGAGTGCGCCCAGGAGAGATAGAGCCCGATACGCGCCCTGGTCATGGCAACATAAAGCAGGCGGCGCTCTTCTTCCAGGCGGCTGTTTGCGCTCCCGTCACCGTCGTACAGGGTGAAGGGCAGTATACCGTCCTCAAGGCCGATGACAAAGACGTGATCAAATTCGAGGCCCTTGGAAGCGTGGATGGTCATTATTTTAACGCCCTCCCGGTTGAATTCGGGAAGGCCGCCGGGATCGCTGCAGGCAAGGGCGTCGAGCAGGGAAGGAACGCTGCCGAATATATCCGCAAGATCAAAGATGCGTTTTAAATCGGGATTATCTTTTTGTTTTTGGAATTCATTTTCCGGCACGGCGCTTTCCCGAACCTGGGCAAGAAACGTATTGAAAGGCGCTTCTTCCCACCAGCACTGTTCGCCGGTGAACTCAAAAGGAATGCCGTGATCCTGCAATGCCTTGATCACCGGGGTGGCCAAAGGAGCGGCGCGGATCAGGACAGCACAGTCGCTTGGGGCGGCAGTGCCCGGGCTTCCCTGCTCTGCGTCACCTGAGTCCCTGGCAAAGAAACTCGCACCGCCGATTAAGCGGGAAATGGCCCGGGCAACGCATTCGGCCTCGGATTTATCGGTGGCGTATTCATAGCGGTAGAGATTCACCGCCCTTTCAGTTCCTTTCATGCCGGAGCCGGTGAGTCGTCCGGCGGCATTGATAATGGGTTCGGCGCAGCGGAAACTTTTCGCAAGTTCGAAGCGGCGGGCTTCGGGATAATCCATGCTGAAACGGTCGATGAAGCGTTTGTCCGAACCGCGGAAACCGTAGATCGCCTGGTTGGGGTCTCCAATGACCCAGAGCGAAGGCTGATCGCCGGCGAACCAAAGGCTCGATGTCAGCAGCCTGAGCAGCGCATACTGGCTGAGGTTGATATCCTGGTACTCGTCAACAAAAATGAAACGGAAACGCCGCCGGTATTCAGCGAGAATCGATTCCCTTGCGCAGAGGAGACGCGCCGCGCCGGCAATAAGATCCTCGTAATCCAGCAGACCGTCTGCACGGAGTCTATCCCGGTATTGGCTGTAAAGTTTTTCCATATCCGGCGCGGGTTCAGGAATAGGCATTATATCGCTCAGAGAAGCAAAAAGCGCAAGGGGTATGGATTGCGGCGCAAGGGGTATGGATTGCGGCGCGGCCCTTGACTTTTGTTCGCCGGGAAGCAGCAGGAAACGTTTCCGTTCCTCAATATAGCTGCCCAGTTTTTTTGCCTGTGAAGCACTTTTCCCTCCTGCTGTTTTACATAATTCACGAAGTATATCTTCCCGCCGGGCTTCACTGAGTATCCCAAACCCTGCGGGAATACCCGCTGCCGCCGCATTGTCGCGTAACAGCGAACAGCAAAAAGAGTGAAAAGTAGCGGCGGTAACATCGGCGTCTGCGCAGTTTGCAGCTTCCTGTTTGCTGCGCGAATCGCCCTGCCCGGAATGCAAATCGTTCTGCCCAGGACGCAGTAATCTCCCAATACGCTCCCTTAATTCAGCGGCGACCTTAACGGTGAAAGTCAAAGCGAGAATAGAATCCGGCGCCGCGCCATCATTGATAATCTTCGCAATACGCGCAGCCAGCACCGCAGTCTTGCCGGTTCCCGGCCCCGCAATGACAAGGGTTCTGCTTCCCTCATGGTTAATAATTTCTTTTTGCGCGGAATCAAAGGTGAAAGCCGTGCCCTGCCATTTAACAGTATTTTTTCCGTGTTGATTTTCCGACTTTTTTGCACTCAAAACTTTTGCGCCGCTTTTTTTCATCACGTCGCTGTTTCCTGCCGCACCGGCTTTTTTCACAGCGATACCTTTTTTCCCCTCATCAAAAAGCTGTCCGCCGCCAAAAGTCGCAGGACTCTCGCCGGGAGGAAAAACCCGAATAACGCCGTATTCGCCGTCATAGCCGGGGCTGATCGAAACTTCTCTCCGCCGCATTCTACTTATTGCCTCGGCAAGCAATTCGCCGGAAAGGCCATAAACTTTTGCTCCGGCGATTTCGTTGGCGGGCATTTTCATTAATATGGAAAATTCGCCGCCTGTTTTTTCGATAAGCCCGTTATACGCAATGCCGACCTTTTTGGAACCCGGCCCGGTTCCCAGCAGCTCCCCCAGTATCTCCCTGAGGGGAATAAGCGAATAAAAAGGCCGGCGATTGCTTTCTTTTGTAAATGTTTCAGTTGCGCCGCCAATGGGCCGGTCGGCCAGTTCCAACACCCGCCCCATTACGCCCCTGGTCAGGGCCCTGCCGCAGACCGGACAGAGTATTTCGCCAGCGGAGACTGCCTCATCGCCATAGGCCGCGATTTCCGCATTGTTCCGCGCATCCGTATCCATGCAGACGCCGCATTTGCGGTGGCCGTCGTAGTGGTACTTTCCCTCTTCGGGGAAAAACTCAATGGTAGCCAGAACACCGCCTTTCATGGCCTTGCGCAGGGCGATAAATGAAAGCTCCATATCAAAAATTGTCGCCTCACGGCCGAGTTTGTCCGGAGAATGGGCGTCTGAATTTGAAATGATCGAGTAACGGTCAAGGGAAGAAAGGGCCCAATTCATGGGAGGGTCAGAGGAAAGGCCGGTCTCTATCGCCGGAATAAACGAAACCAGATCGCCGTAACATTCTTCAATGGAATCAAAGCCCGACTTTGCCCCCAGAGCGGAAAACCAGGGTGTCCAGATATGGGCCGGAATGAGCATGGCACGCTCGTCAGTATCAAGCAGCAGGGAAAGGAGATCCCTGGAGTCGAGGCCCAGAATGGGACGTCCGTCTGAGCGGATGTTTCCAAGGCGCTCCAGTTTTATCTGAAAAGCGGCGGCGGCCTTAAAGTCCGGCAGGATCACCAGGTGGTGCACCTTACGGGTTTTCCCGTCACGCTTGTAAATGGTGCTGATTTCGCCGGTAAGCGCAAAACGCGGAACGTTAGCTGTCATTGGAAGCGGTAATTCTTCAAGGCAGGCGGGGCCGGAGTCAAATGCGGCGCGTATCTCATCTTTCAGTACAAAAAGACCGGGCTCGGCATCCGCAAGATTATCCCGCAGTTCAGAAAGCCATTGCGGGTGGGTACAGTCACCTGTTCCCAAAAGGCCAATCCCTTTGATCCGCGCCCAGCGTTCAAGCCATGCAGGGGTCAGCCTGGAACTGGTTGCCCGCGAATACCGGGAATGAATATGCAGGTCGGCAATGACGGGCATCGTTTGCCCTCCGGTGTAATTACGTAATTATTCTTCTGCCGGTGTCTCATGGGGCTTTACCGCCCTGATCGGCCGCAGTTGGGACTCGCTGACTTTGCGGGGATCATCCACATCAAGGGGCAGTTCCCGGCCCTCTTCGGGCTGCACTTCTTCTTCTTCAAAGCCATCGCCGTCGCCCCAAAGCCCTTTCTGGGGGGGCTCCTCGTTTGCACGGGCCAGCTCTTCGTGCTCAAGCCGCACCGCAATGAGCTTGGTAACGCCTGATTCTTCCATTGTAACGCCCAGGAGGGTACCGGCGCCGGTTACGGTCTTTTTGTTATGCGTAATGACAATAAACTGGCTGGTGTCGCCGAATTCCCGCAGAAGCTGCACAAAGCGGCCTACGTTGGCTTCGTCAAGGGCGGCGTCGATTTCGTCTAACAGGCAGAAGGGGCTGGGCTTTACCATATACGTTGCAAAGAGCAGGGCTACAGCTGTCATGGAGCGTTCGCCGCCGGAAAGCAGGGTGATGTGTTCCAGTTTTTTACCCGGCGGCTGGGCGAAAATTTCGATGCCCGATTCCAGTACATGGTTGATGTCGGATAACTGAAGCTCCGCCCGGCCGCCGCCAAAAAGACGGCGGAACATATTGTGAAAATTTTTCTTGATCCGATTGTAGGTCTTCATGAAAATTTCCGAAGATTCCTGGCGTATCTCGGAGGTAAGGTCTTCAAGGTCTTTGCGGGCTTTTTCAAGATCGGCCATCTGGTTACTCAGGAAGTCGTAGCGTTCTTTGGTCTCGGCGAATTCTTCCGGGGCCATAAGATTTACCGATCCCAGGTCGCGCATTTGGGAACGGGAGGCGGCGAGTTTTTCCCGCAGCTCCGCAGGGGCGGCGGTAATCGTAAAGATACGCTCCTCAAATTCCATCAGATCACGGGAGTGGGTTTCCCGGAAATTATCCTGGATATTTTTGATTTCCGTTTCGGACTGCACCAGCTCAAGGTGAATCTTTTCAAGGGATTCCTGCACCCTGGTAAGGTCGGCCATTCGCTTACTGATGACTTCCTTCTTGCCCGCCACATTGTCATTCCGCTTCTGAATGTCTTTCTCAAGTTTTTCAAGATCCGCAGTAAGTTTTTTCCCCTTCTGCTCAAGATCGGCAATCTCCGACTCGGTATCGGCGATGCGTTCGTCAATTTCTTCCAAACGTTTACGATCCAGAAAAAGTTCATCCCGGATATTTTTAAGCAGCCCTTCCTGGCCTGCCAGTTCCCGCCGGATGAGACGTGCCTGTTCCTCGGCCGATTGGGCCTGGGCATTCATCTGTGCCCGGCTTACCCGCAGATCTTCCAGAGTGGCACGGTACTCGTCGATTTTCGCCGACAGATTGGCATTGTCGCCCCGCAGGGTTTTAATCCGCTCACGGCGCTCATCAATACCGTCTTTTGCGCCGCGTATCTGTGCGTCTAACGCCCGCTTTTTGGTGATGATACCTTCAGGGGCAAGGAATTCGTCGATAAACGAAGGCGAGTGTTCGCGGTAACTTTCAAAAAGCGCCAGGGCTTTGTCCGCGTTGCCGGCCGCTTCGGCAAGACCGGCTGCCAGATTTTCGGCAATACGTTTGAGCTCGGCGGCGTCAAACCCGGCACTGCCGGTACCGGCTCCACCGCCGGCGCTTGCCTCGGCAGCTGCGGCCAAATCACGGATCAGCGTTTCCCTGCCGGCAAGAAGGGTGCGCAGCCGGCCAAGAGTTTCGTTTAACGCGGCCTCGGCATTGCGGCGCTCGGTCGCGGAGTAGCCCGCTTTTTTCAGCCCCGCATCCAGTTCCGCCACAATGTCGTCAGTTATCTTTGCCAGGTCTTTTTCAAATTCGACCTGCTCTTTTTCAAGGCCGTGAATCTCTTCTTCCGCCTTGTGCACCGCCGTCTCGTTGTCGCCGATACGCGCCGCGGCAAGCTGGATATTTTCCTCAAAGGAGCGGATGTTCTCTTCGATACCTTCGGCTTTCTTGCGCAGATCCCGAACCACCGCGTCCTGCTCGGCGGCGTCTTCGTTCAGTTCCTCAATTTTAAGGACAGCCTGTTTTTCCCGGCCTTCGTTCTGCTCAATTTTGATTTTGTTCTCGCCGCGCTGCTCGCCTAACAAGCGGACTTCTTTTTCACGGGCGTTTTTTTCCAGCGCAAGGCCATAGATGTTTTTCTGGAACTCCACCAGCTGGGCTTCCATGGAATTCACTTCGTCCATATTCGCTTCAAGGGCTTTGCTTTCGGCTTCCATCTCCGCCCTGATCCGATCCCGGTCAATGGTGCGCCGCTTCAAAGTCTCGTTCCGCTCATCCCGCTCGTATTTAAACTGCTTGAGCCGCAGCAGTTGAATATCAAGCTCGTAGTTAAAAATCTCGTCACGTAACGTCCGGTATTTCAGGGTCTTTTCGGACTGGGTCTTAAGGCTGTCATAGGATCGCTTTACTTCGGTGAGGATCACTTCAACCTGGCGCATATTTTCTTCGGTCCGGGCAAGGTTACGCTCGGCCTCGGCGCCGCGCTCCTTGTAGCGGGTAATCCCTGCAGCTTCTTCGAACAGGTAGCGCCGCTCATCGGGTTTGGAAGAAAGCACCTGATCGATTTTTCCCTGCTCCATTACCGAGTAAGCCGTCTTGCCTACCCCGGTGTCCCAGAAAAGTTCCCGTAAATCCTTGAGCCGCACCTGCGCCGAATTGATAAAATATTCGCTTTCGCCGGAACGGTAGAGCCGGCGCTTGATTTCCACTTCCGGCATATCCAGGGGCAGGAGCCCCGCATCGTTCGCCAGGGTCAGGGTAACTTCCGCCACATTCAGGGGCTTGCGGGCCTCAGTTCCGTTGAAGATCACGTCTTCCATTTTTTCCGCCCGCAGGGACTTGGATGCGTGTTCCCCCAGAACCCACTTGACGGCGTCCACCACATTGGACTTTCCGCAGCCATTGGGGCCCAAAAGGGCGGTAATGCCGTCGCAGAATTCGATTTCGGTGCGGTCGGCGAATGATTTAAAACCGAGTATGGTAAGGTGTTTCAGAAACATAGCTATTTAATGTAGCATTAGAAGGGCATCACATTCAAGCATAACTTCAATTTTCCCCGGAATCTGCCACCGAATCCGCAAGACTCAGCTTCTCCGCCAACCCCTCGGATTTATATTCGGTTTCCAGCACCATTGTCCGCTCTTCGCCGGCATCGTCATGGTAGCAAATGACAAGCCTGGGCGTTGAAGGGGTGAGTAATTTTTTCCACCACCTGGTCTCCTTGATTAGCTTGGCAGAGATGATTTTGTCCCTGGGAAGGAAGAGGGTTTTTTCTTTGGGCGGCTCCGCGCCGGAGTTGAGATGGGTTAATGCCTCGATCCAGCCCATGTGGGGGAAATGATGAAAACGAAAACCGCCACTGGTAGCAATGACGAGACCCCAGATGGCCTTCCATCCCTGCCGGTCGAATTCTTCCCAGCCGGAGATATATTGGCCCAGACTGCGGGCCAGTACCTGCTCGCCGGTTTTTTCTTCATACTCCCGCCAAAAATTATCGGGGTTTGTTTGGTTCTTTCTGTTAAACATTTACATTAAAGTCCTTACCGCTACTACATTGATACCTTCACCCTTCCAGTTTGCGATGACTGTGTCGCCGGCTTTTACCGGAAGAGAAACCTGTGTCTGGTAAATATCAGCCAACAGGGCGGGGATTTTCTCTCTGGGACAGGCGGCAACGGTTTTGACCGGAACACGCCGCGGGGCATAAAGGCCGGGGGTTCCGCCCTGAACGCCGCAGGTGGCGGTTACTACCCGTCTGGGGGCGCGTATCTCTTCCTGGGCATAGGCGGCACCCCGGGGGCAGCGGTTGCCCATAACACTCAACGAGGGCAGGCCGTCCGTGCCGGAGGCTCCTTCTTCAACTGTCAGTGAGCAGCCCATAGGGCAGACAATACAGGTTAAATTTCGCATAACGTTTCCTTAAACAATGCTGAATTCCAAAACCGATTCCATACCGGGATTCAGTTTTTCCAGTTCTTTGGGACCAACACTCAGATTGATCATCTCCGATGGCTGTACATGGTTGTGCTTTATGCTGCGTATGACCCGGTTATTCAGACGGAGCTCAAGCACGGCGTCGTTTTTTACCACCATTGAACGGAGGTAAATTTGATTGTCCCTGCGGGGATCGATACGCGTCGGGTTCACGTAACGCACGTTGGATCCTGCTTTGGCCCGGAACTGCAGGGCAGGGCGTTCGCCGCGGAGCCATTCCACCGCACAGCGGCCGGCCCGGCGGCTTTCCTCGGCTACCCAGTCAACCAGATCATGCACATGGAGCACATTGCCGCAGGCAAAAACGCCGTCCACATTGGTCATCAGGCGGGAATCTACCAAAGGGCCGTTGGTGGCGCTGTTTATCTCCACCCCTGCGGCCTTGGAGAGTTCATTCTCCGGCGCCAGGCCCACCGAAAGCAGCACCGTGTCGCAGTCAATACGGAAGCGCTTCTCCAGCGCCAGGACACCGTTTTCCATGGGCGTAACTTCTACCCCTTCCACCCGGTCATTGCCGAAAATGCTGGTAGTTTGGGATGACAGGTACAGGGGGATGTCAAAATCCCGCAGACACTGCACGATGTTTCTGGTAAGGCCGGCGGGGTAGGGCATAATCTCTACCACCGCTTTTACCGTGCAGCCCACCCAGCTCATGCGCCGGGCCATGATAAGGCCGATGTCCCCTGAGCCGATGATCACTATTTCCCTGCCGGGTATGTAGCCTTCGATGTTCACCAAACGTTGGGCAAGACCGGCGGTAAATACCCCGGCAGGGCGGGAGCCGGGAATGCGTACATTACCCCGGTTCCGTTCCCGGCAGCCCATAGCCAGCACCACCGCCCGGCTTTTGATCCGCAGTACGCCGTTAGGTGAAACACAAAACAGCTCGTGGTAAGCCGCCGCCTGACCGCCTGATAAAGCAGAACCCGCAACATTAAAATCGGTTACGGTAGCGTCAAGGTATACCGCTATTTTTGATTTTGTTACGCCATCAATAAAACGTTCGGCGAATTCGGGGCCCGTAAGCTCCTCGGAAAATTCGTGCAGGCCGAAACCGTTGTGGATGCACTGCATGAGTATTCCGCCCAGATGATCTTCCCGCTCAATAATGGCGCAGGAAAAACCGGCGGCATCAAACTCCAGGGCCGCAGCCATTCCCGCAGCGCCTCCGCCTATCACCACCGCGTCGTATTGCAGTTCTTTCATAGTTCCGCCTCCAAAAGGCGGCTTGCCCTGCCGTGCTTGGTGATTGCATCCCAGGAAAGGCCGGTTTCCCTCATGATGATCTTGATGATCTTATAAGTGCAGAAACCGCCCTGGCACCGCCCCATCTGCGCTCTGGTAAAATATTTAACCCCGTCCAGGGTATGGTGCCCCAGCCGCACGGCCTGTACAATCTCGGCCTCGCTGACATTTTCACAGCGGCACACAATATTACCCCAGGCCGCATCCTTGGCGATAAGGGCATCCAGCGCAAAAGGATCGAGTTCTCTGGAACGGGCACGGTGTTCAATAAAAGGATCCCAGCCCGGTTTTTCAGTAAGCTCAAGACCCATGTCCTTTAAAAGATTTTTCACATGTTCGCCGATGGCGGGAGAAGCGGTAAGCCCCGGACTCTGTATCCCCGCAACCTGCACAAAGGCAGGCGCTTTTTTTGAAGGTTCAATATAAAAATCTTCTTCCAAAAAGGGACGCAACCCCGCAAAACTGGTAATCACATCATTGCGGCTGAGAGAAGGGATCATGTTTTTCCCCGAATCAAGAATCTGCTCCAACCGCTCGGTGGTAGTGGAGTAATCGTATTTGTCATCAACGGCATCTGCGGTGGGGCCGACCAGCGCCGTCCCTTCCACAGTGGGGATCACCAGCATACCCTTGGACACTGCGGTAGGCACCGGAAAGACCACCCGGCCGGGGCGGGCTTTGGTCAGCCGGTCCATGAGGAAGTATTCCCCTTTGCGGGCTTTTATGGAAAATTCTTCGCCGCCGAAAATTTTTGAAACCTCGTCGGCAAAAAGCCCTGCTGAATTTATCGCATAACGGGCTTTGATCTCTCTGCCATCTTCGGCGTGGACAGTCCAGAGACCGGCGCTTTCATCACGTTTGGCTTCGCTCACTTTAAAATTGGTAAGGAGTTGAACCCCGTTCTTCATCGCCGATTCGACCAGGGCAAAGACAAAGCGGTACGGTTCGATTATTCCGCCGCCAGGCGCGTAAAGTCCGCCGGTTACATCGTAATTCAGCTTCGGCTCCAGCTCCAGAATCCGCTCGCGGGAACAGATTTCAATGCCGATGACACCATTTTCCACCCCCTGCATATAGAGATGTTCCACAGCCTTCATCTCTTCCTCATGCAGGGCCGCCACAATAATACCGCAGCGCCTAAAAGGAAAATCCAGCTCCCTTTTGAGCTGATCAAACATGAGGTTTCCCTGAATCTCCAGCCGCGTTTTTAGATATTTTTTATTGTGATGAAAGCCGCCGTGTACAATCCCTGAATTGGCCTTTGAAGTGCCGAACGACACATCCGCCGCCTTTTCAAGTATCACAGTCTTTATATTATAGGCCGAAAGCCGCCGGGCTATATTCGCCCCGGAAACCCCGCAGCCGATAATCGCCACATCATAGTCCATAAAATAATCATATAGGTTATTTTAAAAAAAATCCATATAATTAAAGAAGCTATGATGAATTTTGATGCTTCAAAAAACTGGATTATTCTCGCAGGCAGGGAAGCCCGGAACGCCGCGGCCGAAATGGCCCTGTATATCAGCCTGCTCCGAACCCGGGCCGGACTGGGCAGCGACCAGCCTCAAATTGAAAATGCCGAAACTGCCTCGCCTGTGGATTCTGTTCCTCTCATCATTCTGAGCGTCGCTGCGGGAAGCCCGGATCATAACGGCTTTTCCTGGCGTCTTGGCAGCGAGCGAATAGAGATATACGGTGATTCCCTGCGGGGTCTATGGAACGGCGTTTTTGATTTTCTTGCCGCCCTGGGCATATGCTGGCCAAAACCGGGTCAGGAGGAATTGCCTGGCGTTGCGCCGTCTGCCGGCGCAGCCGCAAATTATCCGGTACAAGACAGCAAAGTACATTCCCCTTCGGCAAGTTCCCCGCAGGAAAGACGGCGGCTTGTCATTGGCAGGAAAACAAGTGCAAAAGAGCGGGAGCTATTGATCCGCTGGGCGGCCCACAACAAATACGACGCTCTGGTGTTTTCCCTGGGAGAAAAATCCCTCTGGGCAAAACGCGGCGGACTCCGCAGCGCCGGGTATTATGCCCTTATGCTGGAAGCGGGCGGCCATGACCTGTCCCTGCTGCTGCCCCGGAGACTCTTTTTGCTACACCGCGATCTTTTCCGCATGGAATTGGGTAAGCGCACCGCAAAGCGCCATTTTTGCCCCACCAACCCCAAAACCATTGCGTACATCACAATGCAGGCCCGGAAATTGTTCAGCCGCACCCTCGCCGGCATGACCGCCGCTCAACCGGATTCTACCCCAAATGCCCAGATCATCCGGGTCTTTCACCTCTGGCCGGACTCCGGCCACGAAAACACCTGGTGCGTCTGCGGCGGTGTTTACCGCAATGCGGTTTTGTTCTATAGGACTGAAGGCGCGGCAGGCAGGGCAGGCGCCCTGTTGGAGGTTGATCAGAAAGCGCTGCTTTTGTATATCGAAGAAGCTGTGGGAACTGAACCGGCAGATGCGGCCGGCGGAATTGCCCTACGGAATAATATATTCGCGCTGGTAAAATATCCTGATAAAATACAAAATATTAAAAAATATCCCTAGGAAAACAGCTTTTTTTTGCATATACTATAGAATAGGAGAAAATTGATATGAACAGAATCATTTCAACAATGATTATTGCCTTTTCCTTGTTGGGATTAGGCGCATGCGGATCAACAAGCAACGCTATTGATGCGGCTCACAATTCAAGAAACAGCCTGAATTGGCCAGGCGTGTACGCAGGTACCATTCCAGCCGCAGACGGGCCGGGCATAAACGTTGAGCTCACTTTAAACAGCAACGAAACCTATAAGATAAGTTATCAATATATTGATAGAGGTAATGATGTCTTCACTGAAACCGGAAGTTTCAAATGGGATAACGCCGGAGGCAAAATCATGCTGGATGCCAGGGAAATGCCTTCATACTATCAAGTTGGCGAAAACAGATTGATCCAACTGGACATGAATGGAAATAAAATCACCGGCGTACTGGCCGCCAACTATGAATTAAAAAAAGTGTCAGACCTGTGATGTTTATCTATTATTGCATTTAGATAATTCTTTATAGTTTATTTCAGGGTTGGTATATCGTCTCCTGTTTTGTGTAACATTTTTATAGTTTATTGCCTTTTGCGGACAAAATTGAATACACGCAAGACATTGCTCACAATGATGGCTATATTGAGGTTTATTTTCCACTTCAATGTTTTTTACCGGACATACCTCTTTGCATATACCACAGCCGGTACAATTATCATTGACTGTGAAATTTTTATCCATAGTTGATACTTTTTTTATAAAATTTTTATTAACAAAACCAAATATACTTGTTAATTTATTTATGCTATTGTTTCTTTTCGTTTTTATTGCGTCAATAATGGGAATAAGTTTTTCATTTGACTTTTTTGTAATTTCATCAATTTTTTCGCTCATATCATACATAACAATATAATTTGAGAACATCTGCAATTTTTGACCATAGTTCAATTTTACGCCATGTTTTTTATGTAATAATTTGTACATTTGATAAACCGCATTACCGACATCTCCTCCATAGGTTGTAACTGAATAAAAATATGTATTTCTATTATTATCCAAATTGATATTTTCAATAAATTCAATAACTTTCTTGGGCAAACCCCAAAAGTACGTGGGATAAACAAAACCAATACTATCATATTGTTTTGTTAAAGCAAATGGTTTTGCCATCGAGACAATTTCACAATTTTCAAGTTCCCTGGAAATAGTTTTTGCAACCTTTAGGCTGTTTCCGGTTCCAGAAAAATAAAACACAACACTTTCCATTATGTCCATTATCCATTCCTTTGACTCATATTATCCCAGTGTTAATAATATATCAATAGCCTTTTATTCATTTTTTTGCACCGCACGACTGCGTTTTTGTGGAGACCGAGCCGCCTACTGCGCCCGAAGCATATACAGTCCTATTATGTGCAATACCGCCATAAGTTTTTTGAGTTATGTAAAGCGATTTCACCGCTGGTTGACAAAAGAGAAAAATACTAATAAAGTCAAATTTAGGATATTTTACAATGTTATCAAGATACAATAAAATATTGTTGATTATATTTTTTACATTTTTGTCAATTATTAATTTATCAGCACAACAGTTTACAATAGGATTAAAATTTACTGGATTAAGTATTCATCCTAAAGGCGCTTTAAACGCACATTTGATGCCTTATAAATTGGATAAAAGAGCTATTTTTGTAATAAACCCAGGAATAGCATTAAGTTTTGAATATTTCTTCTATAAGGATATTGCATCAATAAAAATAGAACAAGCATTCTATAAAGATTGTTGTAATCAGTTAGCGGGATTTACACATATAGGTTTAAGAGGACAGATATTTCAAATAGAAAAACATTCATTAAATGGTGGAATAGGGCCAACATTTATTTATAGAAGAAATTGGTATAAACTGGAAGGATATGATGATACTTTTGATTTTTTCAAAGGAGGAAACGCCGAAAGTGATTGGCAATGGCAGTTTATTTGGTGGGGAGGAGAATTTGAATATAATTATAGACTAAATGAAACAACAGAATTGTCATTTTCAATCATACCTTATATTCCTGAATTAATAGAATTATATTTTGGTACAAGAATAATAATAAATGAATATAAATAATGGGGTACTGGCGGTACTGTACATACGCTATGCGAAGTTACATTTTTTATCATCATCCTGAAGGTATAGGTATACCCATACATTGATTTCAAGCCTATGCGTTTATCCTGGCTATGAGCCAAGCCAAAAAATGGTGCCCGGCATCCCCTGTGTTACTCTATAATAATTATTTATCCAATTTTGTATATGGGGTGCCAAATAATGTAATAACTTTAAATTTCCAATAAGAAGAGCGCTAACTAAAACGGTTGTAATAATGGTCGATAATATATTCAGTTTATTTTGCTTAAAAAATAAAACAAAAAGGAAAATTATTAAGGGTATTGTTATTACGGCAGTAACAGAACCAGGAGGCCAACAATGAAATCTAATAGCATCAATAATGTGGCTAAACAAATGTAACGTATGTGCAAAAAAAATCCCTACCGCTAATTCAGGACGTGGAATAAGAATTGCTAAAATTAATATTATTATACTAAGTAAATATTCTTCTCCAATCATTAAGGCGATTGCTGGCGTTGATGGATAACCATCTTTTCCTTTAACAAATATTTCATCCTCGTAAATTGTTTTATTATTAGAATATTCAAGCCATGGTTGTATAAATACTATTTCTTCAAATTCATGTATCATAAAGAGGGAAATTGCAATGAATGAAAAAAATGCTATTTTCATTTTATTTTACTAAAATCCAATACATAACCTTATCTGCCCAGCCCATGCATATTGTAATATTACCGATATAATTAAAAAATATCACTATAGGATATATATAAGGTATTTTATACGTCCTTGTCAAGTGTTAGGAGCACCTAACGCCGAATTCTAATACAACGTCTCATACACCGCTGCAGCCGCAAGAACCCTTCTGCCGTATTCTCTGGTTTCCGGGTATTCAATGGTTTCCAGAAAAAGATCCGCAGGCAGAACGCCGGCGCGATTGTCCGCTGTCCGCCAGCGGCGTACCCGGTTCATGCCGCCGTTGTAGGCCAGCAGGGCAAGGGGCACGCTCTCCATTCGATCCATAAGGTATGCAAGATAGACCGCGCCTATGTGGATGTTTGTCTCAGGGTCCCGCAGATCTGGCTCATCTGAATAGTCCGGCCCACCGCGGCGGCGTATACGCCCGGCCATTTCCGCTGCAGTGGCGGGCATGAGCTGGGTCAGACCGACTGCGCCGGCGCGGGAGATTATGCCGCTCTGAAAGGCGCTCTCGGTACGGATAAGGCCGTAAAGCAGCGCCGGGGCAATGCCGGTTTCTTCCGCGTATTGTTCCACCAGTTCCGTGAAGGGCCGGGGGTAGAGAAGTTCAAGGTCTTGCCGCTCAAATTGAAAGTCTTCACGTTCCGCATACGCCGAAACCAGGCGTATTGATTCGGCATGGAGGTCCGCTTTTGCCAGGGCTTCCGCAAGGGTGCGCAGCTCCGCAGGGGAAAGTTCTTTTTCCTGGGCTCTGATGTAGCGGGGAGCGAATTCCGCGGCGTTGTTACTGAAAAAGCCCAGGAGAAATTCCATCGCCGCTGAAGGCTTGCCGCTGCTTGCTACGCCACTGCTTGCCGCGCCGCCGTCCTTTGCTGTCCGGGCTTCCGCCGGGGGCGGCAGATTCAGAAAGGGCACGCCCAGGGCGGCGGCGCTCAGGGAGCGGTAGTAGAACGAGACGGTTCCGGTGTTATACGCAATGCGTTGATACGCCCTGGCAGGGCTTTCGCTGCCGGCAGGATCTGCCGCTGTTTCCACAGGCGAAAGATAGCCCGCTTCAATAGCCCTGCCTATGATCCACGCATATTTGGCTATTGAAGCGGGATCGGCGCGGTTTTGAATCAGAGCGAAGACCTTGAGCAGTTCTTTCCACTGACGTTTTGCCACAAGGTCGCGGGAGAGCTTGTCCAGTACGTCGGAAAAATAGGCGGCCTTATGCCATTGGGGGATAAACGTTTCAAGCTGCCGAATCGCGGCGCCCCGGCTCAGGGCGGAGTCCAGAATATACCAGATACAGGCATCGGCCTGGGCCGAATCCGGGGCAAAGGGCAGGGCGCGGGTAAACAATTCCATCCCCTGATCGATGCGGCCCCGCTGGCGGGCGATCCGGGCAGCAAAAAAAAAGAGCCTGAACCGGATATCGTTGATCTCCGGGCCGGACACTGCGGCGTTCTGCTCCCCGGCAAGATTTTTTTCCCATTCCAGAAAAAGCTCCATGCCCTCACTGTCTGAAGCGGCATATTGAAAACATCTGCCTAAATCATTCAGTAAAATGGGGTATTGAAGAAACAGCGGCGGAACCGGGCTGCCGGGATTCCCCTCTGCACCGCCGGGGTTCCCTTCTGCGCCGCTGTTCAGAATGGTGCGAAAAAAAATCAGCGCTTCGCTGAAACGGGAACGGGAGGCGGCGATATGCCCTTCAATGGCAGCATTCTCCGCCTCGCTGAAAAATGACGCATCACGGCTGCGACATTCCCGCAGGGTGTAAAGCGCCGCGTCATCGGGGAACTGGCCGCCTGTTGCAGGGCCGCCATAATCGCCGGAACTTAATACAAAAGCGAGTACCTTTTTTTTTACCGGCGCATAGGCGGCATTCGCCATACCGGAGGCCGCGCCCAGCGCGTCAAACGCCGCTGCCCAGGAACCGGCCGCTTCACGACGGACACGTTCCAGCACCGGCCGGGAAAGTTCGCCGCCTTTGGAAAGCAGCGCCGCCAGTTCCTCCGCAGCGGCCTGCCGTATAAAAACATTGGCGCTGCTTAACGCTTTTTCAAAAAAAGCCGCCGCCTGGTCTTCGCTTTGCAGGCCCTGATAAAAATCAGAGCGCTGCTGCTGGGCGGCGCAAGAATTGAGACACAGGAAAAAAAGCAAAAAAAATCCCGCACATTTGCACACTGCGCCACCGTGTTGCGCTGCATACCTCTGTACGAGATCTTTTTGAATGGGAACCGCTGACTGAGTTTTCAGTTTTTCGGCGGTACCCGTATAGTAGTACCCGAAATGATCAGGTCAGGATTGCGGATATTGTTAAACCGGGCAATCCGTGGATACAGCCAGGGGTTCCGGTAAAAAGCTTCGGAAATATCCCACAATGTATCGCCCCAGCGGATTTTGTAGGGAACGCCGTCTTTGGGAATATTCGCCGGCACCTTGTAGGAGGAAACCGGAGCAGGCGGACGGGTACGCGCCGTAGTTTGAGACCGGGCCGGTGGCGGCGCTGCCGGCGCCTGGATGACCGGAGGCGGCGCAGGCGGCTGTGCCGGTTGGGCGGGTTGCGCTGATTGAGCGGGCTGTGCCGGTTGTGCAGGCTGCGCCGGTTGTGCTGATTGAGCGGGCTGTGCCGGTTGAGCAGGCTGTGCCGGTTGAGCAGGCTGCGGCGGTTGAGCAGGCTGCGGCGGTTGAGCCGGCCTGGCGCTTTGCTCAGTGGCGGACTTGCTTTGGGTAAAGGGAATCATTTCCCTGCCGCCCAGGAAGAAGAACCAGAGCGCTGCCAGCCCCAGAATAATAATCACCCCGATAAGGATAACTATCAGCCAGGGGAAGGTTTTTTTCTCTTCTTCTTTGCGCACCGTTTCAGCCTGTTTGTAAAGGCCGGAAGGCGGCTCCTCGTTATTTTCAAGTTCAAAGTCGGGAATATCTACTTCCCGGCTGGTTTCATCAAGGGATCGCAGGGATACATTCAGTACCTGATGCTCACCTCCGGGACTGATGTCCAGGTCTACAGCATCGGCAATAATATCACCAGTTGCGTTGGAGGAAATCACCATCTCTATTGAAGGCTCTCCCTTGGGCTTGGGTTTGATGTTTTCCACCACCAGACTGCCTATGTATTGGGCATCAGCCATAGTCCTGATCGCGCTTCTGTACAGATCGATCTGAACACTGTGCTGTTTGTCATGGACAGTGGTGAGAATCAGCCGCTTTTTGACTGAGGAATTTTCCTCGATAATGGAGTAAAAATCCCCATTTGCGATTTTAATGCCAATAGTTGACGCCATTGGACCAGCTCCTTGCCCTGCAGACTTCGACGAAACAATCGTTCTTTCAAATTTAGACATGGAATTTCCCTTTGTCAAGCGGTTGCGTTCATAATAATTATCGGCAATTTTGGTGTTTTGAAAAAGCAAAAATAACCGATAATAAAGAATATGATTCCCATATTAGCCGCAGTAATAGCGCTGGTGCTTATAGTAACGGTATTTGTCTTCATAATGGGCCGATCCAAGGGCAGTGCTTTCGGCGGAGGGGGAAAACACGGTAAGGGCCGGGAAGCCATCCTAAGAAACGCCGAAAAGCGGCTTTCCCAGAATCCCCGCGACCCGGAAGCCCTTAATGCTATGGCAGATGTGTATTTTCAGGACGAAATCTGGGATAAGGCCATGAAAAACTACGAGCTTTTGGCCGAAATCATTACAGTCAATCCGGTTCAGGGAATCGACAAATTTGAGGTGAACCTCCGTTATGCCCTGGCGGCGCTGAAACTCGGCCTGACTGACCAGGCCTATAGGGGTTTTTCCATTGCCCGCAGCTTCAGGCAGGATAATTTTGAGGTAAATTACAACCTGGGCGCCCTGGAATTTGAGCGGAAAAACTACGAAAAAGCCATCCAACTGCTCCAGCAGGCCCGAATTCAGGACCCTGAAAGTGCGGCGGTGCTCCGCTACCTGGGACACGCCCTGTTCAGGATGAAGCGTCCCAAAGACGCAATGAATTTTATCCGCAAGGCCATAGACCTTGCCCCGGAAGACAAGGAATCCCTGTACACCCTGGCCGAGTGCTATTACGAAGCCAACCAGACTGAGCAAGCCCTGCGTATCTTCAACCACCTGCGGCCTGATCCGGTGATGGGCCCCAGCGCCTGTTTAATCGCGGGAACCATCCACACCGAAACCCGCCAGTACGAATCGGCAATTCAGGATTTTGAAATTGGCCTGCGGCATCAAACTGTCAAGGCGGACATTTTGCTGGACCTGCGCTATAAACTTGCCACGGCCTACATCAAGCAGAACGCAATCGGCAAAGCCCTGCCGCTGCTCAAAACGATTTCTCTGGAAAACCAGAACTACAAAGATGTGAATGTCCTGCTCGGTAAATATCAGGAACTCAATGCCAACAAAAATCTGAATATTTACATGATGGCTCCCTCAGCCGACTTTGTCGCTCTGTGCCGGAGAATCGTCATGACATATTTTCCCAAAGCCAAAGTAAAGATAACCAATATCTCGGTCAACAAGAGCGAGTGGGCCGACATACTCGCCGAGGTGGACACCCCCAAGTGGTCAGACCTGATAATGTTCCGTTTTATCAGAACCCAGGGCGCCATCGGCGAACTCATCGTCAGGGACTTCCATTCCCACCTGAAAGAAGTCAAGGCCGGCAAAGGTATCTGCATCACCGTCGGCAATTTTACCGAAGAAGCCAAACGCTACACCGAAGCCCGCCTTATCGATCTGATTGAAAAGGATCGCCTCTCGGCCATATTGAATTCCGTGGATTCTAAAGTCCAGGCAGCTCCGAAAAAGTAGCCCGTTTCTTACAAGCGCGTTGACATTGCTCAAAATGCGTGGTATATTATGGAACAAAGGCCTTTGTATGAAGGCCAAATATATCCCAAACCCAAAAATGGAGAATACCATGCAGAATGAATCGACTAATGCCCGATTTCCGGGTATGCTGGCTGCCGGCGGCTGTTTATACACAAGCGCCCCCGGTAATGTAAAGACCGATCCCTTATCCCCCCCTCGCCCCCCCCCCACTCCCCCCCCCCGCCCCCCACCCCCCTCCATCCCTTCTCTCCCTCTCCTCGCTTCTTCTCGCCCCCCCTCTTCTCCCGCTCACCTCTCTCCGCCTTCTCCTCACCTCCTC